>CBINCZ010000074.1:0-8343 GCA_966249295.1 uncultured Gemmatimonadales bacterium | reverse complement strand
TGCATCGTGGCGAAGAATTCCTTGTTGTTCTTGGTGCGCTTCATCCGCTCGAGCAGGAACTCGATGGCCTCCACCGGCGGCATGTCCGCCAGGAAGTTGCGCAGCAGATAGACCCGGTTGAGCTCGTCCTTGTCCATGAGCAGCTCTTCCTTGCGGGTGCCGCTCTTCTGGATGTCGATGGCCGGCCAGATGCGGCGGTCGGCAAGACGGCGGTCGAGCACCAGTTCCATGTTGCCGGTGCCCTTGAACTCCTCGAAGATCACCTCGTCCATGCGGCTGCCGGTGTCCACCAGCGCCGTCGCGAGGATGGTGAGCGAGCCGCCCTTGTCGATGTTGCGCGCGGCGCCGAAGAAGCGCTTGGGCTTCTGCAGGGCGTTGGCGTCCACGCCGCCCGAGAGGATCTTGCCCGAATGCGGCACCACCACGTTGTGGGCGCGGGCAAGGCGGGTGATGGAATCGAGCAGGATGACGACGTCCCGGCCATGCTCCACCAGCCGCTTGGCCTTCTCGATGACCATGTCGGCCACCTGCACGTGACGATCCGGCGGCTCGTCGAAGGTGGACGAGATGACTTCCGCCTTCACGTTCTCCTCCATGTCGGTCACTTCTTCCGGCCGCTCGTCGATCAGCAGGACGATGAGCGCGATCTCGGGATGATTTTCCGAGATGGCGTTGGCCAGCTTCTGCAGCAGGATGGTCTTGCCGGCCTTGGGCGGCGCCACGATGAGGCCGCGCTGGCCCATGCCGATGGGAGAGAGGAGATCCACCACCCGCATCGAGAGGTCGCCGGTGGAGCGTTCCAGCCGGATGCGGCGGTCGGGGTAGCGGGGCTTGAGGTTGTCGAAGGCGATCCGGTGCTTGGTCTTCTCGGGTTCCTCGAAATTGACCTTCTCGACCTTGAGCAACGCGAGGTAGCGCTCGCCCTCCTTGGGCGGCCGGACCTGGCCCATGACCGTGTCGCCGGTGCGCAGGTCAAACCGCTTGATCTGGCTCGGGCTCACATAGATGTCGTCGGGGCCGTAGAGGTAATTCCAGTCCTGGCTCCGGAGGAAACCGTAGCCTTCCGGCAGGATTTCGAGCACGCCTTCGCCCCGGATGACGGTGTCCCGGTCCAGCAGCGACTGCTCGATCTTGAAGATGAGATCCTGCTTGCGGAGGCCTGAGTAGTTGGTGATGTTGAGTTCTTCGGCCAGGGCATGCAGCTCGGCGACCGACTTCTGCTTCAGTTCAGCGATATCCACGGAAGGGACTCCGGCAAGGAGCGCCGGGCGTCAGGGCACCCGGCAGACAGAATAGTGACAGGAGAATTGGCTCGGATATATGCGGATCTTTGTTCCGGGGGAGCCCGGCGTGCGTAATCAGACTGGCTTGGGGATAAATGGCCGCGCAGGGTCTGGAGTACAATGCCGGAACGTACGTGCTGCCGCACGCCCCGTCAAGAGGTCCGGTGACCGCCCCCGGCTTTGACGAACTGAGCCGGACCTTCGACGCGTGGCGCGTGCTCCGCCTCGGGGGGCGCGAATACGTGGATGCCGTCATCGCTCCCGGTCACCGGGGGCCATCGCCGGAACTCACCGCCGCTCTCAAGCGCTGGCCGGGTGCGCATTACTGGACCGACCGCGGCCGCAGCGGCCTGGTGCTGGTCCGCCCGGTGGCGGGCGAGCGCGCCGAACGATGGTGGCTGCACGTGGCACTCGGGCTGGTCACCATCGTCTGTGCTCTCGGCGCCGGGGCCACGCTGGCCGGGGTATGGACGCCCGACGCAGAGCTCACGCGCTACGGTGCGCTGGGGGGCGCGGTCCTCAGCGGTTTCCACTTCTTCGGTGACGTGCTGCAGGGCGCCTGGCGCGACATCCTCCCCGGCGCCAGCTTCGCCTTCCCGCTCCTGGCCATCCTGCTGGTGCATGAGCTGGGGCACTACTTCACCGCGCGCCGCTACGGCATCGACACCTCGCCGCCGTTTTTCCTGCCAGTGCCCCCGTCACTCTCGCCCATCGGCAGTCTTGGTGCCTTCATCCGCATGCGCTCACCCGTGCTCGACCGCCGCCAGCTGCTGGATGTCGGCGCTGCGGGCCCGCTGGCTGGCTTCGTCGTGACACTGGTGGTGCTCTGGCTCGGCTACGCCCACAGCGAGCCGCTCACGGTCAGCGCGCAGGCAGCCGGTGACTTTGTCACCTATGCCGGGCGCGAGATTTACCTGGGCGATTCGCTGCTCACCATGGCACTCCGGGACCACTTCTTTCCCCATGCGGCGGCGGTGGCGCTGAGTCCCATGGCGTTCGCCGGTTGGGTGGGCGCGTTCGTCACCGCACTCAACCTGGTGCCGCTGAGCCAGCTCGATGGCGGCCATGTGCTGTACGCCATGTTCGGACGTCGCCAGACCACCATTGGCGCGGCCGCGCTGATCGGGTTACTGCTGCTGGGGCGCTCGTCACCCAGCTGGTGGGTCTGGGCCATCCTGGCGCTCCTCATCGGCGGCGGGCGGTGGACCCATCCGAGCGTCCTCGCCCCGGAGCGGCCGGTCCCGCCCGGCCGCCGCTGGATCGGGTGGGCCTGCATTGTCGTGTTCGTGGTGACGTTTGTGCCGGTGCCGTTTGTGCTCTAGGTGGGGCGGGTCTCAGACCCGACCCACTGGCGATCTGGCGCGGGCGAGGGACGGGTGGGTCTGAGACCCGCCTCTCTGGCGATCTGGCGCGGGCGAGGGGCGGGCGGGTCTGAGACCCGCCCTTACCGTGTGTTGCGCATCTCATTGCCCCATATCATCTTTGGCCATATCGGCGGTGGTCGTGACGCTGCCGCCGGACGTCCCACGCCGGATTCATGAGGAGGTGCGATGAGCCTGCTCAACGCCCGCCCGTCATCCCGGGATCCCCGCGAGGTTCGGCAGTACGACCTGGAGCTGCTGCGGCTGGACGGACGGCAGGTCGCCATGGCGTTGCTGGTGCGTCGCGGTGAGGACGGCACCTGGCGTGGCCGGCTCCAGTTCACCGACGCCGACAGCGGGGAAGAGCGAACCACGGCGGAAATATTCTGCGGCGCACTGGAGGATGACCTGTGGCACTCCCTGCAAGGCCTGCGCGAGCATCACATCAGGGATCTCTATCGGTCGCTGGTCTGAATGGATGACCAGACCCGCATTTCCCGTCTCCGCCACGACCTGGCCAATCCGCTTGCTGCTCTGCTCGCCGAAACCCAGCTATTGCTGCTGAACGAGGCCGCGCTGGATGAGGACACGACCTCCAGCCTCCGCGAGATCGAGAAGCTGGCCATACGGATGCGGGGGATTTTGCGGGAAAGTGTGGGTCAAGAAGGAGAGCGCTGAGCGCTTAGCGCTTGGCGCTCAGCATTCTGCCGTTCATCAGGTACCCACCCAGAAACACCACACTCAATCCCGTCGCAACCAACCGTCCCGTCCACCCGACTGCACTCGCGGAGACCAGTCCCTCGATCAATCCGGCCACCAGCAGGCAGACCACGCACGCGCCGAGCATGCGCACGGCCCGGCGGCCCGCCAGGACCAGTGCGTCTGACCGGGCAAGGTCTCCCGGCGCGAGGAGGGTCCTCCCCAGCAGGAATCCCGCACCACCCGCCATCCAGATGGCGCTGAGCTCCAGCACGCCGTGCCCCATGATGAACTCGCCGAGGTAGGCGCCCAGCCCCACGTTCACATAATGGCCGAATGAGGCGCCCAGCTGGAGCCCGTTGAGTGCCAGCAGCACGAGCGAGCCAATGCCCAGGAAGATGCCCCCCGCGAAGCAGTAGAGGGCGACCCGGACGTTGTTGGTGATGATCGCTGACGCCATTGCCGGGCGCACCCGCGCCGCGATCTCGACATAGCGCTTTCCGGTGCCGCGTGCCTGGCGTCCCGCCTCTGCGCGATCGAGCATGACCGCCGGCAGCACCTGCTCGGCCAGCTGCGGACGGTCTCGCAGCATCCGGTAACCCACAGCCGCCGGCACGCTGAACATCAGGCAGGCCAGGACCACCTCGCGCCAGGCACCGAGCACCGCGGCCGGGCACTCGCGCGATACCACTTCCCAGGCCCGGCGCAATGCGTGGCCTTCATTGCGATAGAGTGCGCTGTGACCAGCGGCGACCAGCCGGTCCACGCGTTCGATGATGCGGGGCTCCGCGCCATAGGTGCGAAGCCGCGCGAGGTCGGCTGCGACCTCGCGGTACCGCGCCGCGAAGTCCGGCAGTTCCGCGGGCGACAGATCGTCGAGCCCGCGCTGCTGGACCCGGGACGCCAGCGCATCAAACTCGTCCCATCGTCCCGACTGCCGGGCGATGAGTTGCCACGCCGGCCCACCGCCGCGCGACGCGAGGCCCGTGGAGCGTCGCGCGCGCTCGGCCTCGAGCAGGAGCGCAAGACGCTCAGCGAGGTCCCGGTCGGGCGCGACATCCGCGAGGGGAGCGGCCAGGCGCTGGGCCAGTCCGGCTGCGAGCCGCCCGCGCGCGGCGGGCGCGAGCTCCTCGGTGCGGGAGACGAACGAATCCAGGAGAGCGAACTCGCGATCGTCGAGCACCGGCGCTTCCGCGACCGGTGTGCTCTCCCCGGCGCGTCGGTTGCCGGCGATGGGTTGCTCGGCCGGCTGGTCGCGCACCACTACAGTGCCGCCGACGATGTCTCCCAGGCGCCGGCCCCGGGGATGCAGGGCAACAAGCACGCCGCCGCCGAGGTAGGGCGGCGGCAGGAAATCAGCGATGCGGAGCAGGTTGCGGAGCACCGCGCCCGAGCGGGTCACGGCGTGGCCGGTCTCACTCACGACCCGGAGCCCGAGCCAGCGCTTGCCCGGTGTCTGGCCGTGCCGGAAGGCCTCGAAGAAGATGAAGTAGCCGTACCAGATGGCGAAGCCGGCGCCGAGCAGGAAGGCACCGGCGAGGGGGCCCAGGACGGTGTGGGCCAGGCCGGTGTAGCGGAACACGACCACCATCGCGATGATCAGCGCGATGATGATCGCCTGATCGACGAGCGCGGCAGCGGCGCGGGAGCCCACGCCTGCGATCTCGTAGTCGAGTGCCACGTGCTCCGGCGTCTCCACCACGAAATGCCGGCGGAGGTCCGGGCGACTCGAGGGCGCGGGTGGCATGCCGTAACGTACTGCACTACGGCACTCGCGCGGAAGGCGGTGGGAGCCCATCTTAAACGTCGAGCGCTCAGCGCTGAGCGCTGAGCGCGTGCCCCCAATCCCAACCTGGATCCCCATGCCCGACGTCAGCCTGCGGCCGCTCCGCTTCGGCGAGATCATGGATCAGGCGTTCAATCTCTTCCGTCGCCTGTTTGTTCCGCTGGTGCTGGTGCAGATCATCTGCACCGGCGTGGTGATTCCGCTCCAGCTCTTCGTGACCGCGAGCGGTGAGCAGTTCTCGGCGCTCTACCTGTTGACCCTGCTGATCAACATGGTTGCCTCCGCCCTGGCCAGTGCCGCCGTGGCCTTGCTCATCTCCGAGAATTACCTGGGACGCTCGCTCGGTGCCCTGGACGCGCTGAAGCTGGCAGTACCCAAGATCGGCCCGGTGATCCTGCTCTCGATGGCGCTGGGTCTGGTGCTGCTCGTCGCGGCGCTGCCGGCGGGCAGCGCCTTCATCAGTGGCATGTCCATCCTGGCACCGCTGGGCATGGGAACGGCGGGTCCCGCGGCGCTGGACCGCTTGCCGGTGGCGGCCGGCCTCATCCTCATCGGCTTCGTCCTGCTGGTAATTCCGCTCGTGGTGTTCGCCGGGCTCGCGGTTTCGACGCCGGCGCTGGTCATCGAGGACATCGGTGCCGGCTCGGCAATGCAGCGGTCCTGGTCGCTGACCCGGAAGTTCCGGCTCCGGACGATCGGGCTGCTGCTGCTCACGGCCATCCTGATCATGATTCCGTTCATGGGCGTGACGCTTGTCCTGAGCATGTTCGGCAGCGCCGGCGCGATCCTCCTTGCGCAGGCGCTCAGCATCCTGGTCATCCTGATGCTCACGCCGCTTCTCTACTGCGTGTTGACCCTCCTGTACTACGACTTGCGGGTGCGTAAGGAAGGCTTCGACCTGCAGGTGCTCGCCGACTCGCTCGTCGCGTGATCGGAGCGGCGCTGCCGGCTGACTCACTGCGTGCGGCGCTGGATTCCGTCTTCCGGTCACCAGCGTATGACTGGCGTCCGCCGGACGCGGCTGCGGCCTGGCTCACGGAGCATGTGCGGGCCTTCCTTGCCTGGCTCGATTCGCTCCGCACGCTCAACCCGCTGGCATATCGGGCCTTCATCACCGTGCTTGTCCTGGTGTTGCTGGCGATCATCCTGCACGCGGTGTGGATCCTGGTGCGCACCGCGCGGCAGGCCGAGCAGGGCGCCGACACCGACACGGCACCCGCGCCTGCGGCGCGAGGAGAGGCGTGGTACGACGCCGAAGCTGACCGGTTGGCGGAAGAAGGCCGATTTGCCGAGGCAGTCCAGGCGGCGTTTGTGGCACTGGCTCGCCGGCTCGACGCACTCGGTCTCCTGCAATATCACGCGTCGCTCACTCCCGCCGAGTGTGCCCGGGAAGCACGACTCAGCGAAAACGATCGCTCGCGCCTGAAGCGGCTCGTGGCCGAGCTTTATCGAGTGGCGTTCGGCTCCGGCGACTTTGGCGCCGACGACTACCGGCGCTGGCGTCGCGAGGCCGGGGGAGGATGGCATGCGCCCGCGCACTAGCCTGCTGCTGGCGCTCGGCGCCCTGCTGGTCGTCGGCTACTTCGCAGCCATGCTGGGGCGCCGGGAAGGACGGCCGCAGGACAGCGACCTGCGCCGTTCGACCTTTGTGACCAGCCCAGGCGGCGCCCGTGCATGGGCCGATGCGCTCGACCTCCTCGGCGTCCGGGTCACCCGGTTCCGGCATCGCACCAGTGACCTGCCGCCCGCGACTGACAGTGACGTAGTCGCGGTGCTCGATCCGGTCATTCCACTGAGTGGCGTGGATGCGCTGCGGCTTGCCGGCTGGCAGAAGGCCGGCGGGAACGTCCTCGTAGCCGGGCCGGGCAGCGAGGCCTTTCTCCGGTGCTACGGCCTCACGGCACGGTCCAGTTACGGCCAGGTGGCGTACCTCCGTGGCGACTCCGTGCCGGTCAATTTCCTGCTCGCATCTGCGGAAAGCGACTCCAGCGACGAGGCCCCGAACGAGGGCCCCATCTGCCGCCTGGGCGCCTATACTGCGGACACGCTTTTGGCCCTCCCGACAGGCGAGCCGGTAGCGCTGCGCATCCAGCCGGACTCGGGTGGCGTGGCAGTGCTGGTGGCGGACGGGGGCCTGTTCGCCAATCGCAAGGTACGGGAGACCGCAGCCGGGGAATTTGCGCTCGGGCTCGTGAGCGGCTCCTTCTCCCACGTGATCGTCGACGAATTCCATCAGGGATTCGGTCCCGGTGGCGGGATGCTCAGCGCGGCCCGGCAGTGGCTGGTGACCACACCGGCAGGCTGGGCCATACTCCAATTGGCTGTCGTGGCCACCATCGCGCTGCTGATGGGTGCCATCCGGTTCGGTCCGGCCCGTCGAGTGCTGGAGCGGCGCCGGCGCTCGCCGCTGGAGCACGTGCATGCGCTTGCCACGGCCCTGGCTGCAGCCGGTGGCCACGAGGTGGCGGTGTCGCTCGTGGTGGGCGGGCTGCGGCGCCGGTTGTCTCATGGCAGCAATGCGCCAGCCGGCGCCCTGCGCGACTGGCTCGCCGCGCTTCCCGGCCGCACCCGTACGGCGCGGGGCCGCGATGCCGCCGAGCGTCTCATCACCCTTACTCAAGGCCGGGCGGATGCGCGCAGTGTCCGCGAGGCCGCCATTGCCGTGGAGGACGTGTGGCAGGATCTGACTCCCTGATGCCCGACGCCGACATCGCCGCTCACGCCGAGACCGGGGCGCGGCTGATCCAGGCCGTGAGCAGCGTGGTCCTCGGCCAGGCGCGCGCCGTGCGCGAGGCACTCGGCGCGCTCATCGCGCGAGGCCATGTCCTGCTCGAGGGCGTGCCCGGCACTGCCAAGACGCTCCTCGTCCGCGCACTGTCGGAAAGTCTCAGCCTCGGATTCCGTCGCATCCAGTTCACGCCCGACCTCATGCCGTCCGACGTGACCGGCGTGAGCATCCTCGGCGCAGACGGCCAGTTCACCTTCCGGCCCGGCCCGCTGTTCGGCGACTTGATCCTGGCGGATGAAATCAACCGCGCGCCGGCCAAGACCCAGGCCGCCCTGCTCGAGGCGATGCAGGAACGCCGGGTGACCGTGGACGGCGTGTCACACGAGCTGAGCAGTGAATTCACGGTGTTTGCGACCCAGAATCCGGTGGAGTTCGAAGGCACCTACCCGCTGCCCGAGGCGGAACTCGACCGGTTCCTCGTGAAGG
>CBINCZ010000073.1:0-8346 GCA_966249295.1 uncultured Gemmatimonadales bacterium | reverse complement strand
CCTCCACGTCGTACTCCAGCCGAGCGATGTCCTCATCGCGAGCCAGGAACCGAGTGCCGTCGCTCAGGCGGGCACGGCCAAGCTCGGCCGAGGTGCGCGCATTTCGCACCAGCCAACCAGCCCTTTCCGCGAGGGCGCTGTCGGGGAATCCGGTGAACCGCACCCTCAGGATCCCGTCGGGACCCGAGATGACCGTGCCGACCGGCCGGCCTTCGCTCAGCAGGTGGTACCTGATCGGATCAATGCCACGACGAACTTCCATAACACTCCTCCAGTCCCGGATCGTCAGTGAGCCACCTCGTGAGGTGGCTGAAAGCGAACGCCCCGCCGGCAGCGCGCAGGCGGGGCGATGATCACTGGCAACCGGAACCGGAAAGCGGCTACGGCTGGTCCAATCGGCACAAACCTGGGCGCGAATACCGCGGGGAGGGCGCGCCGAACGCACGGCGCGCCCGAAGAGTCCGCATTTCGGAAACCCGGGTTCGGTAGAGGCCGATGGGAAGAACGTTCACTTCAGCTCCAGCGTTAAGTCAGGGCCGTATCTGATATAAATATAACGGGTTGGGACACAAGATAACAGTCGTAAGTCATATGTCGTACGTCGTGGATCATACGACGTATGACCTACGACTTGCGACTCCCGAACGCCGCCCCGCTATGACTGGTCGCCGTCACCGTGAGCAGGAAGATCCCACCCTCCGCCGAGCGCACCGAGTGGCGGATGCCAGGGCCCAGGGCCGCGATCATCCCGGCCGCCAGCGCCACGGACTTCTCGCCTGTTTCGAGGACAACTGCGCCTTCGAGCACGTGCAGGGTCACGGGGCCGCGTGCCTCGTGCTCCCGCATCTCTCCGCCGGGCTTGAGGCCGACCAGGGTCATGCTGAGCGGACCCTGGGGCCCCTCCTTGACCAGGGTGCGCGCCGAGCGGGAGGACGCGTCACGCAGGCTGTCCCGCACGTGGCGGATTTCCTCGGCGAGGGTGAACGCGAGCACGTCACCGGTCAGCGGGCGATCGACTGAAGACATCGGTTCCTCCGTGCGGGGTGCGGATCCTGGCGGGAAAGGTAGTCGGATGCCCTTCAGTCCTGAGCCCCGGGAGCCGAGATTCCAGCGTCACCCGTGGCGTCGCGCCCCCATCCGGAGCAGGTTCAAGCCGATGCACTACGACTACGTCGCCATTCCCGATCAGGCCATTCCTGCCGCTTCCTTCCCCTTTGCCCGCTCCCTGCTGGAGACCTACGCCAGCGAGACCAACAAGGTGGCGTCGGTCTGGCGGGAGTTCACTGATGACGACCTCGACTTCACGCCCCAGCCCCGCGCGAGCACCGTGGGCGCCATCCTGTCGCACCAGTTGCTGTCCGAGCGCCGTTTCTTCGGCGAATTCCTGGGGCTCACCGAGCCGCCGGGGAGCGAGGTCGTGCCCACCCCGCTCTCGGTCGCGGCCGCCACAGCGCGCCTGGTAGAACTCGCGCGTGCCCGCCTTCAGCCGCTCGCCGCGGCGGGCGAGGGGTGGTGGCTCGAGCCAGTTCCCTTCTTTGATGTCAAGCGGGAGCGTGTCTGGATTTTCTTGCGACGGGTGCTGCACACGGCCCATCATCGTACGCAGCTCACGGTCTACCTGCGGCTGATGGGACGTAAGGTGCCGCCGACCTATGGCCCAACCGCAGATGTCACCTGGAGCGGTGCGGACCCAACCCGCACCATCGCGGCGGCAGAACGACGGTAGCAGGGGCGAAGAGCGCTGAGCGTTCAGCGCTTAGCGATAAGCTCATCGATTGCCGCCAGTTCCGCATCACTCAGCGCCCACTCCGCCGCAGCTGCATTGGCCTTCGCCTGCTCAGGCTTGGTCGCCCCAGCGATCACGGATGCGACTGCCGGCCGGTGCAGGAGCCACGAGAAGGCCAGCTCCAGGATCGTGTGACCCCGCTCCTCGCTGAATGCCATCAACCGCTCAACAATTTCCAGGTTGTGCGCATTGAACAGATCGGCATGCCTTCCCTCGGCAAGGCGGCTGCCCGGCGGTGGCGGCTGGCCCTTCCGATACTTGCCGGTCAGCATCCCGCTCGCGAGGGGGAAATACGGAATGAACGCCATGCCGAGCGACTTGCAGAGCGGGAGGATCTCGGCTTCGGGATCGCGGTGCAGCAGACTGTACTCGTTCTGCAGGCTGGTAAACCTTGCGGCGCCCGGCCTCACGGCCAGGTGCGCCTCGCGCAGCTGCTCGACGGAGAAGTTGGAGCAGCCGATCTCCCGCACCTTCCCTGCCCTGACCAGGTCATCGAGCGCGCCGAGGGTGTCGGCGATAGGGACCTCGGGATCGGGCCAATGCAGCTGGTAGAGATCGATGCGATCGGTGTTCAGCCGGCGGAGGCTGTCCTCGACCGCGCGGCGGAGGTAGGCCGGGCTCGCGCCATGGCGCTGCTCGTCGAGCCTGCTGCCAAACTTTGTAGCAATGACCGCCTCATCCCGGCGCCCTGCCAGCGCCCGGCCCACGAACACCTCGCTCTGGGTGTCGCCATAGCTATCGGCGGTGTCGAAGAAGGTGATGCCGGCATCGAGCGCGGCGTGGACCACGCGCGCGGTCCCGGCAGCGTCGACTTTCCGGCCGAAGTTGTTGCAGCCGAGGCCGACGACGGAAACGTCGAGGGTGCCGATGCGACGAGTGTTCATGAAGGGAAGTTAGCAGGAAGAAATTCGCGGGTCGCAAGTCGCGGGTCATGACCTGCGACTTGCGACCGACTAGTAGCAGGGGCGGGACTCGAACCCGCGACCCCGGCATTATGAGTGCCGTGCTCTAACCAGCTGAGCTACCCTGCCAAGGGGGCCAATCCTACCCAGGGGAACTGGCGCCCGTCAAGGCGCGTCGTCGTCCACGGGCGCCAGGCGGTAGAGGCGTTCGCCAGGCCGGATCATCCCGTACTGCTCCCGCGCAAGTCGCTCCTGCACCACCGGGTCGGTCTCGATGGATTTCCGCAGCCGGGTCAGCGAGTCCACCATCTGCGTGAGCCGGACCTGGCGCGCCTGCTCTTCGGCCAGCTCCCGCTTCAGCTTCCGGTAATCCCAGGTGCTGTACTCGCCCCCCTCGACGGCGAAAACGGCCATCACGACCAGCAGCGCGAGCACCAGCCAGCCACGTACGCTCATGCGAAGTAGAGGTCGCGGCCCGGGTAGCTTGCCATGACCCCGAGCTCCTCGTTGATGCGCAGAAGCTGGTTGTACTTGGCGGTGCGGTCGGTGCGGCTGGCGCTCCCGGTCTTGATCTGGCCCGCCCCCGTGGCCACCGCGAGATCGGCAATGAACGTGTCCTCGGTCTCGCCGGAGCGATGCGAGATGATGATGCCGTACCCGCTGCTGCGGGCCAGCTCGATGCACTGCAGCGTCTCGGTGAGCGTCCCGATCTGGTTCACCTTGATCAGGATGGCGTTGGCCGCGCCCTGCTCGATGCCCTTCCCCAGCAGCTCGACATTGGTGCAGAAGATATCGTCGCCCACCAGCTGGACCTGTTCACCCAGGCGCTCAGTGAGCGCATGCCAGCCGTCCCAGTCACTCTCGGACAGCCCATCCTCGATCGAGACGATGGGATACTTGTCGACCCATCCCTCATAGAGCGCAATCATCTCGTCCGCACTCCGGCGGCTGCCATCGCCCTTCTTGAAGACATACGCGCCGTCGCTGTACAGCTCGCTCGCCGCCACGTCCAGCGCGATCGCGACGTCCTCGCCCGGCACGAAGTGCGCGGCCTCGATGGCCTGGATCACCACATCGAGCGCCGCCTCGTTCGAGGGCAGCATCGGCGCGAAGCCGCCTTCGTCACCGACGGCCGTGGACAGGCCCATGCCGTTGAGCACCTTCTTGAGCGCGTGGAAGACCTCGACACCCATGCGCAGCCCGTCGGCGAAATTGTCCGCGCCCACAGGCACGACCATGAATTCCTGCGCATCCACGTTATTGGAGGCGTGCGCCCCGCCGTTCAGGATGTTCATCATGGGGACAGGCAGGATGTGCGCCATCGGGCCGCCCAGGTACCGATAGAGCGGCAGGCCGCACTCCTGGGCCGCCGCACGCGCCGTGGCGAGCGAGACGGCGAGGATGGCGTTCGCGCCCAGCTTGCTCTTGTTGGGCGTATCGTCCGTGTCCATCATCTCGGCGTCCACCGTCATCTGGTCCCGGGCATCGAGGCCTTCCAGCCGGGGGCCGATGATTTCGTTGACGTTCCGCACCGCCTCCTGCACGCCCTTGCCGCCATACCGATCAGCGTCACCGTCGCGCAGCTCGACCGCCTCCCGCTCGCCCGTGGATGCGCCGCTGGGCACCGCAGCCCGGCCAGTGGCGCCATCCGCCAGTACGACCTCCGCTTCGACCGTGGGATTGCCCCGGCTGTCAAGGATTTCGCGCGCGTGAACTTCGATGATGGTTGACATGCGTCTCAGGGTTGGGGGACGGGAGGAACGTAATGCGTCAAGCGTCGAGCGTCGAGCGTCGAGCGCTGAGCGCTCAGCGCTTGGCGCTCAGCGCCACCATCGCCGCCCGCGTCTGCTTCATCAACTCATCGCGGTCATCGAACTCGCGACCCGCGGTCGGGATGGGCGCGCCGATTTTGAGCGTAATGGGGCGGCGCCGCACATACCAGCCACCCGGTGGCAGCGCCTCGAAGGTGCCCTCGATGAACACCGGGACGATGGGAACTCCGGCCCGGATGGCCAGCACGAAGGGGCCCTTCTTGAAGTCATGGAGCTTCCCATCCCGGCTCCGCGTGCCCTCGACAAACACGATGGCCGAAAGGCCTGCCTGGAGCCGCTCGGCGGCCTCGTCATATGCGGCGAAGGCGTCACGGAGGTTGGTGCGGTTGATGGGGATCTCGCCCCGCGCCCGCAGCGCCTGCCCAAAAATCGGGATGGAAAGCAGCTCCTTCTTGGCCACGAACCGGACCGACCCCGGCAGGTGCGCAAACAACACCCAGATGTCGGCGAAGGAGCTGTGATTACTGGCGAAGACGTAGCTCTGCCCAGGCGTGAGCCGTTCCATCCCCTCCACCTGCACGCGGAGCCCATTGACGCCGAGCAGCGACCGGCCCCAGCCACGACCGGCACGATCGTAAATACCGCCCGGACGGTGCTTCACCCGGAACAGCCCCGCGAAGATGCAGACGCAGCCGTACCAGACCACGAGCGCCACCAGCGTCAGCACGTACCACGGAATCTTGAGGAACTTCATGAGAAGTGATTGAACCCCTTGAGCGTGAGCCGGCTGCCGCGGAACTGGAGCCGCACCCCGTGACCATGATGGCAGGAGCCGATGCGCGACAGCGTGAGATTCATGGCACGCTCGAAGTCACCGGCGTCATCAGCGCTGAAGGTCGACGGCATGGCCACCAGCAGTTCATAGTCTTCCCCGCCCTTGGCAGCGTAAATCACCGGTTCGGCCCGCGCATCAAGCGCGGCCTCGACGGCCGACGGGTGCAGCGGCAACTGCTCGAGCTCGATTTCCACCGTCACTCCCGACGCGGCGGCGAGGTGTCCCGCATCGGAGGCAATCCCGTCACTGAGGTCGAGCATGGCGTGCGCCCCGTGCGCCGCAAGCCACTGTCCCGCCGCAAGGCGTGGTGAAGGCGCCGCGAAACGCTGCCGGGCCGCCGCATCCGGTTCCCTCCCTGCCCGAAACGTGTCGAGTGCGGCGCGCGCGCCTCCCAGCGTGCCGGTCACCCACACGCCGTCGCCCGCAATGGCGCCGCGCCGCGCCACCGGGCGATCCGCGATGCCGATGACCGTGACGCACACCATCCATTCTGCGCCGCGTGAGAGATCGCCGCCCACCACCTGCGTGCCGCTCGCGCGCGCCGCCGCGCCCGCGCCGCGCATCACGCTCGCGAGGTCGCCTGCCGAGCTGCCGTCCGGCGCCGCCACGGCGACAAGGACGCCACGCGCCGCGGCACCCTGGCCCGCGAGGTCCGATAACGCCGCCGCGGTGGCACGATAACCGATCTCGTCAAGGCCGAGCCAGTCGCGCTCGAAGTGCACGTGCTCCACGCTCGCATCAGTGCTCACCACCACGCTGGTGTCCCCGAGACGCAGCACCGCGCAGTCGTCACCCAGGTCACGCGCGTCGGCACCGAGCGCGTCGGCGATGAGGCGGATGCGATCGAACTCGGCGCCCTCGCCCAGCGGGAGATTCACGGGCCGATCGCCTCCCGGGAAAAGCGCACCAAGCCGTTTCCCGTGGCCACCCAGACATAATCGGCATCAACCGTGACGTCCCGCGCATCGGCCGGGAGGTCACCGATGCCATAGACGCGGGACACCGGGAAGCCGGGACGGCTGAAGGCGAGCCCCTTCTCGCCGGCGAGCCAGACGCCCGGGCCATCCACGCGCATCGCACGCAGGTTGCCCAGCACACCAGTCAGCTCGGGATCATGATGCCAGGTTCCGCGACTGTCGCGCCAGAAAAGCCGGTTCTGCGCGAGCGCCACCAGCGTGTCTCCCAGCCAGCTGATCTGCACCACCGGTTCCCGGAACTCCGGCGATTCCGTCCCCGAGGGACGGAGGAGATCGCCCAGGCGGCCGATTGTATAGAAGATCCCGATCTCGGTGCCGATCCATGTCGTATCAGCGGAGATGGACACCGCGTACGCAGGGTCGTTGAAATCGGGTGCGACGCGGAAGACTTCCAGAGAGTCGGACACGCGCGCGGCACCGTGCGCCGTGGCCACCCCGATCCAGCCCTGTCGGGACATCACATCATAGACCCGGCTGTCGGGAAGTCCGCGTCCACGATCGATCAGGTCAACTCGCCCTGAACCGGGATCCATGCGCGCCAGCCCCTGGTCTGTGGCGAGCCAGAGCGAGCGTCCCATGCCGACGACCCGGCGCGCCGTGGCGAAGGGGAGGCCGGTAGCCGGTGGACCCTGGAGATACCGAAAGTCCCGCAAGTCGGCGGATGCGTAGGTCAGGGCCGCGTAATTGTCGCCCTCGCGTTCGCTCACGGCCCAGATGCCCCCCGGAGCCGCGAAGAGTGCGCTGACGGACGGTCCCCGCACGCCGAACGGGAGGCGCTCGGGAATCGCGGCGCCCTCCTGCAGGTAGAAGAGTCCCGCGCCCGAGCTGCCAAGGTACCAGCCCAGCCGGTCGAAGCTCTGTGCCGCAGCAGTGAACTCGGCCTGCGCCAGCCGGCCATCGAGCAGGAATGAGGTGGACATGGCTGCCACCGATGGATGCGACTGCAGGAACTGCTGCGCGCTCACCGGCAGAAGCGGCCGGGACGGTGCGCTGGCGGGAGATGTGCTGGCGCCGCCCCGCGCTACTTCGAACCAGCCACCCACCGTGCGAAGGAGCAGTCCGCCCAGCGGATTGGACAGATCGAAGGCGATGCTGCTGATCCGCCCCGGTGCGGCACCGCTGCTCCAGAGCCGCAGGTTGGGTTCTTAGTGGATCCAGGCGTCGGGACGGGCCAGACAGAGTGAATTGTCCAACGGATCAGCCAGTGCGACGAAGACACCCCTGAGGAGATCGGGCGTCGGCGGGTCCACCGTCCCCTCCCACTCACGGAACTGCGCTTGCCGGATGAGCAGCTGATCAGGCGAGGTGGCGTAAATCCGGTCCGAAGCCGCGGCGACGGACGTGATTGTGGAAAAATCGCCGATGACGACACGGTCGCCCGGACGCCAGTCACGAGAGGGCGACTGCGCAGCCAAGCGCACCGCCCCCAGAGGCAACACCATGACGAGACCGGCTACAAGGCCGCTAAGCTCTTGAAATCTATGATAATACGACCTGCGATATAAAGTCATCTATCAATCTCAGGTTGTGGCTGGCTCTGGCAGCTCCCAGAGCACGGGCGGCCGGATGGATGGGACGCCGGCTCGCCGCAGTTCCCAGTCCCGCCACACGTCAGGCAAGGCTTCAATGACATCCGCGGGCCTCATGGCGTGCGCGGTATGCCTTCGCGCCGCGATGTCACCGGCATCTCCGAGCGCCTGGGCGGCTAGCGCACCCACGAGCAGCGGCTCATGCAGTTGCGCCAGAAACGTACCGGCCACACCGCTCAGGACGTCCCCGCTGCCGCCGGTGCCGAGGCCGGGGTTTCCCGCGGCAACCGTCCACGCCGAACGGTCGGTGCCGGCCACAACCGTGGGGACGCCCTTGAGCAAGACCACCACGCCCAATCGCTCCGCCGCGTCCATCGCAGCCGCCCAGGGATCGACCTCTCGCTCGGCGTCCAGGTCCGGCACCAGTGTCCGAAACTCCCCGGGATGCGGCGTGATGAGGGCTCGCTTTCCTGCCAGTGCCTTGGCCAACTCATCGGCGCGGCCCTGGAACACGGTGAGCGCATCGGCATCAACCACGAGCTGCC
>CBINCZ010000072.1:0-8396 GCA_966249295.1 uncultured Gemmatimonadales bacterium | reverse complement strand
CGCTAAGTCTTAAGCCTTAAGCCTTAAGCCTTAAGCCTTCAGCCTCAAGCCTTCAGCTCTCAGATCTCACCACCACATCCATCCCCTCATACACCCCCGCCAGCCACAGCGATAGCAGCCAGCCCTCGCCCAGGAGCAGTGCGGCGGCGCCGCAGGCGGCCGGGACGGAAGCCCAGATACCCAGGCCGGGCGAGAGGACCGTGAGCAGTCCCACGCCCCCGATTGCCGGGCTGATCGAGAGAGCCAGCAGGGCGAACAGGTAGGCCAGCGCCGTGAGCACGCTCTGCCCCAGCGTCTCAACGCCGCCGTGCGCAGGGCCGACCCGGACCCAGCCAGGCAAGAGCAGCGCAGCTCCGTTCTGCAGCAGCATTCCCACGAAGTTGAGGGCGGGAATCACCACCACCAACGCCAAGGCCAGCGCGAGTCGGAGCGCAAAGGGGAACTCGGGCTCCGGGATGTACATGAGAGCCAGGCCGCCAAGCAGCAGCAGGGTCAGCTGGGAGAGGGAAAGCACAAATGCCGAGCTCGCGGCCTCCATCCGGACGACAGCGTCGGACGCGAGCGGGTAGCTGCGAAGCAGTTCCAGGTGCGCCAGGTCGGTGCGCAGGTCGTTCCTGATCCACTGCGGCCCCAGCGCGAAGAAGAACCCACCCCAGACCAGCAGCAGCGTCCCGGCCGTCTTGGCGGCGGCAGGCAGTCCGGCTGCCGCGATCACCAGCGTCAGCGCGACGATGGCCGAGATACTTGCCCAGGTCCGCAGACGGCTCCGGCGCAGCAGCATCGCGACGTTTTTCCAGACGATGGCGTGCGCTGGGTCGCCCACCGGCGCAAGGGCCCCGAGCGGGGGAGAATAGTCCCGCTCCCGGGAGGAAATCCGCGCGCCGGTCCGGCGTGCCTCGAGCATGCGCGCGCGCTCGAAGGACGCCTCGGCTGCCGCCTCCTCGTATGCCGCGTCGGACCGGATGACCCATGCGTAATGCACCAGCAGCACCCCCAGCGCCCAGGGAAAGCTTCGGAACCACTCGAGTGCGGAACTCGCGGCAATGGGTTTGGCCAGCAGCCGGACCGGCCAGAGCACCACCACCGCCAGCGGGGCTCGCAATGCTGTCTCGATGTTCACGAGCACCGGAGAGCCGGGCGGGAGTGACATGAGCCGATTGCCAACCTGCAGCAGCGCGGCGAGGAGGAGCACTGCCGCCACGGCAACCACCGTGATCAGCAGGACGTGCCGCCTGAGCCCGACCCGGCCATGGTCCACCGCGGCTGCGCGGGTCATGGCCGCGCCCATCCGGTGCAGGTGAATGGTCGTGAAGAGGCACCAGAGCGAGAGCGTCCGGAGCACGACCGGAAGTTCCCCACGCCCTGCGCCGAGGATCACCACCCAGAGGAGCGTGGTCATTATGATGATGACCTGGGCGCGCACCAGCTTATAGCGCACCAAGGCCCGGCGGCTGAGCGGTGCGGGGAAAAGGAACATCACCTCGGCGGTAGAATAGGCGAGGATGTGGTGCTTCCCGGACGAGATCCAGGTCCAGCCGATCAGGAGCAGCAGTCCCGCTGCAATGCCCAGCTCCAGGAAGGGCCCGCGCAGCAATGGCTGCCGCTCAGGCTGGGCATTGCCATGCGCGAGCATGAACAGGTACCCGACGCCGACCAGCAAGGCGATGACGTACCTCGGCTGGCGCAGCCGGCGCGCCTGCTGCATCGTGCGGTTTCGAAGCGTCCGCCAGAGCAGGTATCCCAGCGCCTGGCGGCTCACGAAGACGCGCACTCGCCCACCAGCGCGATGAACACCTCTTCCAGCGAGCGGCCGGCCAGCTCGGGGCGCTCGGCGATGATGTCACCCAGCGCACCCGTGGCCACCCGTTCACCACGCCTGAGCACCAGGACCCGCGTGCAGAGCTCCTCCACCAGATGCAGCAGGTGCGAGCTCAGGATCACCGCGGCACCCTCCTGCGCTCGGCGCAGGATCGTGGCTTTCATGCGCTTGATGCCGATCGGATCGAGCCCGGTCAGGGGCTCGTCGAACATCAATGCCGACGGGCTGTGGAGCAGGCCGCAGGCGATGGCCAGCTTCTGCTTCATGCCGCGCGAGAGCTCGGGGGGAAAGGAGTCTACCCGGTCGAGCAGCTCCAGCTCCGAGAGCAGGGCATATCGCCGCTGGTCGGCGTCGAGCACGTTGTAGAGCCGGGCCACGAAGTCGAGATGCTCGCCGACGGTCAGGTAGTCGAAAAGGTGCGGCTCGTCAGGGATGAACGCGAGCCGGCTCTTGGCCGCGATCGGCTCGGAGGCGAGGTCGTGCCCGGCC
The DNA here is from genome assembly GCA_966249295.1 of uncultured Gemmatimonadales bacterium. Lineage (GTDB taxonomy): Bacteria > Gemmatimonadota > Gemmatimonadetes > Gemmatimonadales > GWC2-71-9 > CAMLHP01. Next base: position 6,088 of record CBINCZ010000072.1, on the reverse strand, counting down.
ACCCGGATCCGCCCAGCCGACGGCCTGATAATGCCGGCGACGCTCCGCAGCGTTGTGGTCTTGCCCGCGCCATTCGGGCCGACCAGACCAAGCACCTCTCCGGGCTGGACCGCAAATGTGAGGTCCCGGACTGCCAGTCGGTCGCCGTACAGCTTTGTCAGCCCTTCCACCTCGATCACAGCCCCTCCGCTGGTGCGGGTGCGGCTAAGCGCTTTTCAGCCAACGACCTGAGCGGTATAGTTCAACCAGTGCGGGCGGCCGGCGACCCGGTTCTGAAACTTTTGGGGTGCGGCCAACGTTTCGTGATGCATCGTTGTCGGACTTCCGGGTCAGGTGGTCGCATGCGTTCCTACTGGTTGAAAATCGTTGCCGGCGCGGCACTCATTTTTGCGGTCGGCATGATTATCCGGTCGGTCTTCCGGTCGGTGAAACATGGCGTCGAGTACGTCACGGAAGGTACCGGCCCGATCCGCTCACCGTTGCTGTTCGTCCCCTTCGAGCTCGGCGGACGGCGTGTCGGCACGTTCCGTGGCATCACAATCTATCGGGACAGCACCCAGAAGCCGTCATCCGTGACGCTTACGGTAGCGTTGCGTGACTCGGTCTCGGCGTCCGACTTGCGCCAGTGCCTGCTCACGCTCCTGCCCGCCGGCACCGGGGACTATAACCCCACGAGTTATCAGTGCCTCGTCGCGGCCGACACGGCGGGGAAGGCGCTGGGACAGTTCGGATTCCTCCGCGTCCGGTCGTCGGACGACAGCTTCCCGCTCTTTGCGCCTGACAGCGACCTCGCTGAGCTTCGCAGCAACTGGGAGCCGCGCATGCATGCCGCCGACTCCGCCCAGCAGTTCATGAATGACTCGATGCGTGACGCGATCCGGAGCCAGATCGAGAGCACGATGAGTGCCGCACGGGAGCACGCCGAATCCCTGCGCGGCACCATGCCAGAACAGTGAAGCTGCTCGTCCTCGACAACTACGACAGCTTTACCTGGAACCTGGTACAGCTCTTTGGCTCAGTTGGGGCCGAGCCCCTGGTGCACCGCAATGATGCGCTGACGCTGGACGACGCGCTTGCGCTCGGCGCCGACGCTATCGTTATCTCCCCCGGTCCCGGCTCACCCGCTGACGCCGGTATCTCGATTCCGCTCGCCCGTGCCGCCGCAGCTCACCACCTCCCATTGCTCGGAGTCTGTCTCGGTCACCAGGCGCTGGCGGAGGCCTTCGGTGCCACGATCGAACGGGCTCCGGCGCTCATGCACGGCAAGACCTGCGCTGTGGAGCACGACGCCACAGGGCTCTTCGCGGAACTTCCGCAGCCGCTGACAGTCATGCGCTACCACTCGCTCGCCGTACGGCCGGGCACGCTTCCGGCTGATTTCGTCACGACCGCGACCGCCGCTGAAGCGGGAGGGGAAACGGTGATGGCCATCGCGCACCGCACGCTGCCGCTCTTCGGGGTGCAATTCCATCCGGAGTCGGTGGGCACCACTGCAGGTTCGCAGCTCCTCGACAATTTCCTCCAGCTCGCCGGTGGTTGATTGCGGTCAGATGTGGCCGTAGGTTGCACGGCAACCCTGACTGACCCTTTCAGAACGTGGCGCCCCTATGAGAGTTGGCAGCGTCTCCGTACTTGCCGGTGCCCTGGCAGGCATGCTGGCCTGCACTGGCACACCGACGACCACGCCGGCACCCGAGCAGTCGGCGGACGCCGCGGCGGCTGATTCGCCGGGCGGTGTCTACCGCACCGTCGAAGAGGGCGGTCCGATCGACAACAGTACCACCCCCTATCCCTCCACCTACAAGCCGCTGCCGTCGCATCCCGTGGTAATCCGGGGCGCCACCATCCTGACCGCCGCCGGTCCGGCGCTTACGAATGCCTCGCTGCTGTTACAGGACGGCAAGGTGACGGCGGTCGGGACGTCGGTTACGGCGCCACCGGGCGCCGAGGTGATCGACGCCACGGGCAAGTGGGTGACGCCCGGAATCATCGACACGCACTCGCACATGGGCGTCTACGCTGCGCCGGGCGGTGCATCGCTGGATGATGGCAACGAGGCCACCAACCCGAACACTGCCGACGTGTGGGCCGAGCACTCGATCTGGCCGCAGGATCCGCAATTCGGGCTGGCACTCGCCGGCGGCGTCACGACCATCGAGATCCTGCCGGGTTCAGCCAACCTGTTCGGCGGGCGTGGGGTGGTGCTCCGGAATCTCGCAGCGACCACCGTGCAGGCCATGAAGTTTCCCAACGCGCCGTATCCGCTCAAGATGGCGTGCGGCGAGAATCCCAAGCGGGTCTATGGCAATCGCGGGCGGGCGCCCTCGACTCGCATGGGCAACATGGCGGGGTACCGTGAGGCCTGGATCAGGGCCACGGCCTACAAGCGGCGCTGGGACAAGTGGCGCGAAGAAGGGTCCGATCCAGCCAAGCAGCCCGATCGCGATCTCGCCATGGAGACGCTGATGGGTGTGCTCGATGGCCACATCCGGATCCAGAACCACTGCTATCGTGCCGATGAGATGGCCGAGATGGTGGCCATGTCCAAGGAGTTCGGCTATCAGATCGCGTCGTTCCACCATGCGGTCGAGGCCTACAAGATCCGCGACCTGCTGGCGCGGGAGAATATCTGCGTCAGCATGTGGAGTGACTGGTGGGGGTTCAAGCTGGAGGCGTACGATGGCATCCGCCAGAACATCGCACTGGTCGCGGCCGACGGCGGCTGCGCCATCCTGCACACCGACGATCCGGATGGCATCCAGCGGATGAACCAGGACGCCGCCAAGGCGCTCGAGGCTGGTCTGGAGGCGGGGCTCGATCTCACGGAGGAGGATGCCATCAAGTGGATTACGATCAACGCCGCCAGGGCGCTCGGCCTGGAGAAGGAGATCGGCTCCCTGGAGCCGGGGAAGCGGGCCGACGTCGTGATCTGGTCGGCTGACCCCCTCAGCATCGATTCACACGCCGAGAAGGTGTTTCTCGACTGCGCACTGGTATACGACCGCGCCGATCCCTCACGGCAGCCGGTCACTGACTTCATGCTGGGGCAGCCGGGGGTGGCACGATGAGGGCGCTCACCCTGATTGCCGCTGGCGCACTGCTCGCCGCGGCCGCGGCACCGGGCCATGCCCAGAGCATCGCCGTGACGGGAGCACGGATCCTGACGGGCACCGGTACCACCATCGAGAATGGAACGGTCCTGGTGCGTGACGGCCGCATCGCGGCGGTGGGACGGGACGTGGCAGTGCCGGCCGGTGCAACCGTCATCAACGGACAGGGGAAGGTTGTCACGCCGGGCCTGATCAATTCCTACACGACCATCGGGATCGTTGAAATTGACGCGGTAGACGAGACCAACGACGAGGCGAGTGGGAACGACCAGATCACCGCTGCGTTCGATGTCCGGTACGGCCTCAACCCGTATTCGACGCTCATCCCGATCGAACGCGACGGCGGCGTCACCAGCGCTGTCGTGGCACCGGGAGCCCGGGCGTCGATTATTGGCGGCATGGGCGCGCTTATCCACCTTGCTGGTGGCACGGCCGATTCCATGCTCGACCGCAGCCCCGTGGCCATGTTCGGCATCCTGAACGAACGGGCGGCGGCGCGGACGGGTGGTGCCCGCGGGACGGCGGTGCTTCGGCTGCGGGAGCTGCTCGAGGATGTGAAGGTCTACGCCGCGGATCGGAGGGCCTACGAGAATCGCGATCGTCGCGACCTGAGCCTGTCACGGCTCGATCTCGAGGCCATGGTGCCGGTGGTGCAGGGGAGGTTGCCGCTGGTGCTGGCGGTGGACCGGGCGCCTGATATCCTCAACGCGCTCGCGCTGGCCCGGGAGTTCAAGCTGCGACTGATTCTTTCGGGCGCAGCCGAAGGATGGATGGTGGCGGACCAGATCCGTGCGGCAGGCGTCCCGGTGGTCATGAACCCGCTTACCGACATTCCGGGCTACGACAACCTCGCGGCCACGCTGGAGAACGCTGCCCGCCTCCAGAAGGCGGGTGTCACGGTCGCGTTCGCCACGTTCGACGCGCACAATGCCCGGAACCTTCGGTTCCTGGCCGGTAACGCCGTGGCCAACGGCATGCCGTACGACGCCGCGCTCTCGGCCATCACCTCCACGCCGGCCAGGATCTGGGGTGCCGACTCGCTTGTGGGCGCGCTGGCACCGGGCCGGCGTGCCGACCTGGTCGTCTGGTCGGGTGACCCCTTCGAGCTCCTGACGCGAGCCGAGCACGTCCTGATCGCCGGCAGGGAGATGCCGCCGGACAACCGCCAGCGGGAATTGCTGGCCCGGTATCGGACGCTGGGGGATAGCCTGCCGGCGCAGTATCGGAGGTAGGTCGTAAGTCGCAAGTCGTAGGTCGTACGGCCTACGACTTGCGACTTACGACGGCCTTTGCAACAGTCCCAGCCCTTTCCGCGTACATCTCTTGATGCCCCCCTTCCGGCGGGGCCTGGCTCACCTTCAGAGGATCAGCACTGATGCATTCGCGCGTTCGGCTTACGCTCGCCACACTGGCGCTCTCCAGCATCCTCCCCTCCATCGTCGTCGCCCAGCAGAAAGCCACCTTCGCCAGTCGTCAGGAGGCCCTCCGGGCCGGTCGAAACCTCTCAGGAGGGTCCGGTCCGCGCGGCGTCACCTGGATCGATGGGGGCAACCGCTACTCCTACATCACGCGGGACCAGGGTGGGGAAGTCATCCGCAGCTTCGACCCGGCCACGGGCAAGGATGCGCAGCTCTTCAGCGCCGCCGGCCTGACTTTCCCCGGTACTGACAGCGCCTTCAACTACATCTCGTTCCAGTGGGCCCAGGATTCGAAGCACCTCGTCTTCCAGAGCAATTTCCGGCGACTCTATCGCCGCTCCGGCACCTCCGACTTCTACGTCTACTCCCTGGCCGATCGTCATCTCCAGCTGGCGGCCAAGGGTGCCCGCACGGGCGAGCTCTCGCCCGACGGGTCCCGGCTGGGCTACGAGCGGGACGGCGACATGTACGTCACCGACCTGTCGTCCGGCAAGGAGACGCGGCTTACGCATGACGCCACCGACCTGGTGCACAACGGCCGGTTCGACTGGGTCTACGAAGAGGAATTCGGCCTGGCGCAGGCGTGGAAGTGGTCACCGGACAGCCGCAACATTGCCTACTGGCAGCTGGATGAGAGTCCGGAACCGGTGGATCAGTTCACCGATTTTTCCGGCGTCCATCCGGAGTGGGACAGGATCCGCATTCCCCAGCCGGGTGACAGCAACGCCCATGTCCGGATCGGTGTGGTCAATGTGGTCTCGGGCCAGCAGACCTGGCTCGAGCCCGGCGCCGAGGGCGGGGAATACATCCCGCGCATCTACTGGACCAGCGAGCCCGACACCCTGGCGGTCGTGACTCTGAACCGGTCGCAGAACGAGATGAAGCTGTTCTTCTTCGATATTCACACTGGCGGCAAGCGGCTGGTGATGACCGAGACCTCGCCCGCGTGGGTGGACGTCTATGACTTCTACGCCGGCGTGCAGGACCTGATGACCTTCCCGGCCGGCAGCCGGGAGTTCTTCTGGATCTCCGACCGGGATGGCTGGCAGCACATTTATCGCTACGACTACTCTGGCCGGATGATCAAGCAGGTCACCAGCGGCAATTGGAGCGTGACTCGCGTGGAGGGTACCGACCCGAAGAAGAAGGCCATCTACTTCACCTCGACACAGGCATCACCGCTCGAGCGCCAGCTCTACTCGGTGCGGTACGATGGCAGCCACCTCACCCGGCTGACGCAGACCAGCGGCACCCACCGCATCGACATGTCGCCCAACACGCGCTTCTACATCGACAGCTGGTCGTCGGTCACAAAGCCGCGCCAGGTGGAGCTCTGGGCCACGGGCGGCAAGATGATCACGAAGCTGGAGGCCAACGAGGGCGTAACCGAGTGGCTCAAGACCCACGCCTACTCGCCGACCGAACTCTTCAGCTTCACCGCCTCCGACGGCCAGAAGCTCGACGGGTCCATGATCAAGCCGTACCCGTTCGACAGCACCCGGCGCTATCCGGTCATCTTCGCCATTTATGGCGGCCCCGGATCACAGGGGGTCTACAACT
>CBINCZ010000071.1:0-8407 GCA_966249295.1 uncultured Gemmatimonadales bacterium | reverse complement strand
CAGCTCCTGGCGCTTCGCGCCCAGCATCAACGCCATCGGCAACCCGATCTTGAGCGCGTGCTGCTGCAGGTTGATGTAGAACGTCGGTGACGCGGTGGGGGTGGGTCGGGCCTGGCTCAGTGGCAGCACCACAAAGTCCATCAGCAGCCAGATGATCGGGCCCCAGGCGAGGCCGGCGAGGACACGTCCCCGCGGGGTGGCGATCATCCGTCGCAGCCGCGGCAGCTGCGCGGTGAGGATGAAGAAGATCACCGTCCAGCCGAGCGCGATCGTGAAGTGCAGTGCCAGCCCCAGGATGGCGGTGCCTGCGCCGCCTTCGTACGCCGCCCGACCCAGCAGGCCAGTGGCAATGGACTGCGCCAGTTCCTGTACGGTGAGCGCATGTGTGAGCCACACCCACCGCACCAGCACATAGAAGAAATCCAGCGCTGCAACAACGACTGCCGTCCCGACGACCCGCACGACCAGTGGAGACCGTACGGGCAGGGCGCGTGCGCTTGTCATGATTCCGCCAATCTGTGGGGACCGCGTTGGGGACGTGCGAAAGATTGGCGACATCGGCGAGCTGAGCCAGCGGGCTGTGACGAACGGTGGCGACGACAGCTGTCAGCAGTGGAAACAGGAGACAACGCGGACCGTTTCAGGACGAACGGCGTGACTCAGCGCACAGCGGGTTGCACCCCGCAGCGGCACTGTAAGGCGTAGTCACAGTCCACGAATTGCACACGTCGGCAATCGCCAGACGTCGCAGGCATTCACTGAGCAGAAAGGTTCCGCATGTTGCACCGCAAGACATTCCGCGCGGCGGTCCTGCTAGCCGCCATCGCGTTGCCGGCGCTCGGGTGCTCTGATGATGAGAACACCGGACCGGACAATGGCACGACCCAGCTGACGGTCGAACTGACCGACGCGGACGGCGGTATCAAGGCAGCCGTCGTCACCATTTCAGAAATATTCCTGGTCGGGGACGGGGAGGAGTCGCATGTGAGTCTTTCCACCACCCCCGTCACCGTCAATCTCGTTGACCTCGCCAACACCACGCAGACGCTGGTCGACGCCAAGGAAATCGCCAACAACGACTACACCGAGCTGCGTTTTGTGATCAGCGGCGCGTATGTGGAAGTGGAGAAGCCGGAAGGCGGCACCGCCATCTTCGCCTCGTCGCCCGATTACGCCGGCTTGCCAGCCGGGGCCATCGTGACGGGGGAGCTGCAGATGCCGAGCCTGTCGGAAAGCGGGCTCAAGGTGGACCTGCCCACTGAGGATCTCGCGCTGGATGGCGGCAGCGAGACGCTGCTGCTTGACTTCGATGCGTCGCAGAGCTTCGGCGCCGAGGCCGGCAATTCGGGCATGTGGGTCATGCACCCCGTGATCAAGGGCGCCACCCTCACCGAGCCGGCCCAGGTGCGTGCCTCCCTGACGCTGGGCCAGGGCGTCACGCTTCCGGGTAACGCCACACTCTCCGGCTTCGACGCGATCCTGACCACGACGGGCGGGGGCACTGAGACCTTGCCGCTGACCGACGCGGACGCCGACGGCACCTTTGACGCGACGTTCGACTTCCTGCTGCCCGGCAACTACAACGTCTCGTTCACGGCGCCGGAGGGCGTCGTGATCACGACTGATCCGGAGACGCCGATCGTGGTGACCACCGCGGCGGGCACAACTGCCGACGCCAGCGCCACGATAACCGAAGCATCCCAGTTCACTCCACCGGAAGAGCCGCCGGAAGCGCCGCCGGCCGAGTAAGTGTCGTACGTCGTGGGTCGCGGGTCGTCGGGCGTATGCCTGGCGTCCCGCGATCCACGACCGTCACGACTCCGCCACTGCCAGTTCCCTCGGCGCGTCCCCGCCCACTTCACCCGCCTTCTGCAGGGCCCGCCGGAAGAGAATCGGCCCGATCGTCTGGTCCACGGCGATGACGGACAGGAGAATGGTCCGCATGTCGCCGCCCGCAGCGGGATAGACCGCGCTTGCAACGTCCACCAGCCCGATCGCCACGCCTGCCTGCGCCACGAGCCCGAGCCAGAGATACCGCGTCTCGGATGGAGCCAACCCGGCCCACTTGCCACCCAGCCGGCAGCCATACCAGAGGCCACCCGCCCGCACCAGCACGATGGGCAGCACGATCGCCCAGAGCCGTACGACCTCCGATACCTCCAGCTTGGCGCCCGCCAGCGCGAAGAACACCACGAAGACGGGCATCGCGGAGCGCTCCATCGCCTCGCGCAGGATCTTGCCGCGTCCGTGGCGAGAAATGTTCTGGGTCACGAATCCCGCGACCAGCAGGGTCAGCAGTGGCTCGACGTGCAGCAGGCGCGCCACCTCGAGACCGAAGAAGGTCACCAGGATGGCGAACAGGAACAGCTCCGCCTGCGTCATCCGGAGGTAGAGCACGACCGCGAGGCCGATCAGGAGGCCGATGGGGAACGCCCCTCCAATTTCCCAGAGCGTGGACCCCAGCGTACCGACGCCGCGCGCGCCCGAGGGCACCAGGCTTCGCGCCAGCGCGAGCGCGCCACTGAACAGCAGCACCACCACCACGTCCGCCAGCAGGACGATACCCAGCGTGCTCCTGGCCACCGGGCCCGAGGCGCGGGTTTCGGTGAGCAGCGCCATCGTGGCCGCCGGCGAATGCACGATGGCGATGGAGACGAAGACGATCGTGAATGCAATCGTCGCCGTCCAGTTGGTCCCGGCCAGGAACGGTACCCAGGGACGGAGGGCCAGCATGAGGATGGCAATGGCCACGAACGAAACGGCGAGTTCGGTGGAGGTCAGCTTGACCAGGGTCCCGCCCCGTCGCCGGAGGTCGCTCCATTCGAGCTCGGCGCCCGCCAGGAACGCGATGAGCGCGATCGCGAGATCACCGACCGGATTGAGCTCCTGCACTTCCTGCGGCCGGATGACACCCACGGCGAAGGGGCCGAAGACGGCGCCGGCCACCATGTACCCGACGATCTTCGGCAGGTGGAAATTTTCCGCCAGTTCCCCGGCCGAGTAGGCGGCGAGGATCAGGAAGCCGAACACCAGGATCGTGCGCCCGGCCCCGCCGAACGGTGCGGCCAGCGCGATCAGCTGCATGAGGCCGAGCAGCAGGATGAGGATGATGACGCGCCGCATGCTCAGCTGTCCCCGCCCACCGGCGCCGGTTCCTGCTCCGCCTCGGCTTCGGGCATTGCCGGCTTCTGCTGCTCACCCGACGCGCGGATCTCATACGGGCTGGTGGTCACCACTTTCTGCATCAGCCGAGCAGAGGCCAGGTCGGTGAGCAGCACGCTCACCACCGCGGCGGTGAAGATGATGTCGGGAAAGTACGAGTTGCTCTCGATCAGGTAGTTGAAGGCGATCGCGAGGGCCAGTCCGCCCTGTCCGATGAGCGCGCGCCCCCAGTTCGGGCCCAGCACCTCGGTCATGTCATTCAGGCGGGCCGCCAGGCGGGACACGTACACCTTGCTCAGCATGCGCACCAGCAGGAACACCAGCACCGGAACGACCCACGCGCCCTTGCCGCCCGGGGTCCACAGTGCGCCGCCACAGAGCAGGAGTACGAAGTAGAGCGGGCGCTCCACGCTGTGGAGCACCGCCTCGATCTGCTGGCGGTTGCGCGAGGTGTTGGCCAGGATCGCTCCCATCAGGAGCCCGGGCAGGAGGGGCGACAGCTGGAGGAAGCTCGCCGCACCGGTGACGAAGATGATGGCGCCTGCCAGCGAAATGAACAGCCGGTCGGGATTCCGTTCCTCGCCGAGGAACAGGTGGAAGAGCGCGCCGCCGGTGACGCCCACGGCGCACGAAATGACAAACCACTCCACCGCGGTGGGTGTGCGCGCGAGCTGCGGGGTGCCGACATGATTGAGGCAGAAGACCGCCGTGAGCGTGGCAATCGCGATCAGCGAATCCATGCCCACGGCAACCTCGATCTGGCGCACCACGACGCTGCGCCGTCCCAGCCGCTGCACGATGAGTTCCACCGCATCCGACGCTGAACTGGTGCCAATGGCACCCAGCACCAGCGCCGGCATCAGGGCATAGCCGGGGGTCACGCCGAAGAGCCATTGCAGCACCAGCAGGCTGGCACCACTCACGACAACCAGCGTCGCGAGCGACTGCACGAACGCGAGCCGGTAGAACACGCCCCGCAGCCGCACCATGCCCGGCAGGTAGAGCCGCATGCCGACCATGGCGCCCATCCAGCCCAGCGCCAGCGTCATGAACGGAATGAAGGTGCGCAGTGCCTGCGGCGTCAGCAGCCCCGACACCTGCGGTCCCAGCAGGATGCCGAGCAGGAGGTACTCCGCGCCCGAGACGATCAGCAGGTGCCGACCGATCCACTGGAACGCGAGCTTGGCCGCGACATACGCCAGCGCGACGAGGACGACGAGCAGGAGGGCTGAACTCATTCCGGGGAGAGTAGCCCGGAACGGGGAGGAGCGGAAGGCGGAAGCGGGGCCTAGGCCATGGGGCGCAGGGCTTCAGGCGGCAAGCGCTGAGCGCTGAGCGCAAAGCGTTTCCGATCAAGCAGCTTCCCGATGCTCACCCTCGGCACCGCCATCCGGCCCTCGCGGTTCATCGCCAGCTTGATCACATCCTGGTTGCGGCCGTACCAGCGGCTGCTCGGCTCCAGGTCCGACGGCAAGTCGAAGCCGGGCAGCGCGGCCAGGGCAAGCGGGGCCTGGCTGCCGATGCCCGATTCCGGCATGGTGCCGGCCCAGAGCCTGATGTCGTGCGCACGCGCGATCTGCCAGATGCGGCAGGCCTCGGTAAGACCGCCGACCCGGTGCACCTTGATGTTCCAGATCTTCGGGCCATTGAGCTCCACGATTTGCCGAGCGATGGCGGCGCTCTTGAGCGTTTCGTCTACGCAGATCGGTGTGGCGAGCTCACGGCAGAGCCTGACATGGCCCAGCAGTTCATCCGGCGCCAGTGGCTGCTCGATGTAAAGCAGCCCCACGTCGTCGATGGCCCGCAGCGCCCCAAGTCCGGCCGGCCAGGCGTACCCACCATTGGCGTCGACCGTGAGCGGGATGCCGGTGCCGGCAAGCAGGCCGGCAACCGCGCGCACCGGAGCCTCATCCCATCCCGGCATGATCTTGATCTTGACGCGCCGGTAGCCGGCGTCGAGCGCATCGAGCACCCGAAGCCGGAGCGTGTCAATGGAACCATCAGACGGAATGCCCAGGGCGACACCGCATGGCACGGTCAGGTTGGGCGTCACGCCCAGCGCCTGTCCCAGCAGCGCGGCAAGACTGGAGTGATGCACCGAGGCGACGAGGTCCCATGCGGCTGTCTCCAGCCCCGCGCGCGCGAAGGGGTTGCCCCGGACGCCGCGGGAAAGCTCGGCGTCCACCGCTTCAGGGGTTTCGAACTCGCGTCCCCTGAGCCGTGGAATGAGCACGCGCTCCAGCAGGTCGCGTGCGCTCTCCACGGTTTCCTCCGAATAGAACGGCAGCGCAAAGGGTGGGCACTCGCCCCATCCCTCCGCGCCGCCAGACTCCACCAGCCGCACCACCAGCGACTCCCGCTCGTGCATGGCGCCGCCGGAAATGATGAACGGTTCCGCCAGCGGCAACCGGAGCCGGTAGAGCTCGATTTCGTCAATCTTCATGGCCGGTCGCATCCAGCTTGCAGAGATCACTGAAATGCAGCTCGCCATCGCGACGCGCCAGGATGCCGGCTGTCTCCAGCTCGAGCATCGAGGCGATCAATCCATCCTCCGGATGGAAGACCAAGGCGTGCACGGTGCGCTGGCTGCGGCTCCCGGCCCTCGCAGGATAGGCACTGAGCGGGAGCTGGAATCCAGTATGGAGCTGTACCGAAGTGCAGCCATGCCGGGCATAGGCCACGATCTGGCGGCCGGAACAGACATTGCCCGTACCCGACCGCTTCGGGCCACCACGCGGAGCGGAATCCAGCACGCGAAGGTTGCGATCGGAGAGCGCCCACCCCCCATAGGCCACCGCGTTCTTCGCGTCCCACAACCGGTTGAACACCGTCACCCCATCGGCCGCGCCGGCCGCTTCCAGCATGGTCCGCTGAAAGTCATCATCAAAACGGGCGTTCATGAGCTTGAGGGACAATCGAAGCGGCCTGCTGGCGTGGTTGCGAATCATCTCCGGAACCTGCCGCACCCAGCGGAGAATGGTTGCCTGCTCGTCGGCACGCGAGTCACCGGCGAGCGTGGGCGAAAAGTCCTTCTCGAGCAGCATCGTGTCGCCGCCCCAGGCGCGCTGCAGCACGCCCAGCGTGTGCCGATACTCGGCGGCGTCGAACGGCTCGCTGCCAATGGGCAGGTGCAGCTTCACCGATGGCAGGACCAGCGGTCCGCCGGCCCGGTTCATCTCCCGCCCCGCGCGCACCAGCGCCGCATACTCGGCGAGCGAACCGGCCCATCCCCTTCCCTTCCACGTCACCGTCCACCCGCTGCGGCCGTCCGGCTCCTCGCGCCGTTCCACCTGCATCCGGGTCACGTCCGTGGCCCACGCTTCCATCGTCCGGCTGCCGTCGGGGCGCTCGCCGATCACCGTCTTGAGCACGATGAATGCAATCCCCGCTTCACGATCCTGCTCGAGCTGTCGCACGTTAAGCGACAGTTGTCCGGATGCCTTGCCGATCGGATGCGGGAGGGAAACGCCGAGGAAGGATGCGGTCAGGTCAATGCGATAATGCTGGCGGACGTGCGCGGCCCATTCAGCAGGGAGTTCCCGGCCGAACCGCTCAAAATCATCCGAGAGCCGACTGCGCATTCCGCACCGCCTCTGCTACGCGCTCCTGCTCCACGGTGTCGAGCGCTGGTCCCCACGGATCATCGCAGGCATCGGGCGGAATACGGCCTTCGACGGCAGCGGCCCAGAGCATCCGCCGGATGTATCCCTCCATCGGCTGGCAGAACGTGTCTGCCGCAAACGCGTCTGCTGCCTGGGTAAGGGAGAGAAAGCGCGTATTGTCGCCCGCATCCTGTGCCTGGAGGAGCGCCGCCGGCAAGCCGGGTACCGACGCCGCCATGCCGATCAGCGCGGCATCAGCACCGGCGACCATGGAATAGCCAAGAAAGCGGTCCTCACCTGTGATGATGAGCTTGCCCGGGTGCTCCCGCACCAGGCGCACGAGCCGCTGGTATGTCATGACCGAATCGAGCGTGGCGATCTTGATACCGAAGACGTGAGGAAGGTCGAGCAGCGCGTGCAGGGTCGCGTCATCATAGGCGACGCCGCCCGCGGCCTCGTACAGCCAGAACACGATGCCGGGAAGCTCCCGGCTCAGCCGGTCGTGGTGTCGCACCGGATCGTCGGCCACGGGATGGATGAGCAGCGCGTCGGCGCCCCGCCGCCGCGCGTCGATCGCCGTGCCGATATCGGTTGCGCCGGCCACAATGACCTTGTCGGGCAGGCATTCCCGCCAGACTTCCAGCACGGTCCGCCGCTGTTCGGGTGAAAGGTGCGGTCCGCGACCGGTGTGCGCCCATACCGCGACGCCCGCCAGCGGCTCCGTGCGCATGCTTTCGGCATATCGACGCTGGGCCGATTCGTTGATGCGTGTCCCGCTGAATGGCACGGGCACCGCGGCAATCACGCCTCGGCGAATCCGCGCAGCAACGGCTTCCATCACGGCCGCCCGAGCAGGGCAAGCGCATTACCTGACTCGATGCGCGCCCGATCGTCGCCGTTCAGGTCCAGCAGGTCGAGCCGCGCGAGCGGCGTCTCAGGCAGCCGCAGCGGCTGGCCGCTCCCGAGGAGGAAGCGCGCCGACCCGATCGTCTCGAGCAGCGTGGCAAGATGATCCTCCGGCGGTCCCCATACCCACGAGATGTCCCACCAGATCCGGCCGGCTTCGTCAGGCGTCGATCCGAAATGCACTTCCTCAATGAAGCTGCGGTCGGCATGGGTGATCACGAGCCGCAGGCGTGGATCTTCGCGTACCAGGGCGCGAACCGCGGCGGCTGGCAGTTCTTCAGCCCTATCCAGCGGATGCCGCTGGCGACCATCCTCGAACCGCACCGCCATCATGAGCGGAAGGCCGAGCCGCGCGGCCTCCCGTGCCAGCGACCGCATCTCCGGCCCGGCTGCGGGGAGCCCGTACCACCCGGGATCGGCGCGCACGATCTGCACGCCTGCCTGCTTGAGTCCCTCGAGTTCGCGCTTCCAGTCCGGCAGGCCCGGATGAATGGCTGGCACCGGCGTGAACCGGGGCTCGTGCGCGCAAGCATCGAGCAGCCACGAGTTCCCTTCCATCGGATCTCGCCAGGCGATGCCGGGAAGGTGAAACACCCAGGCGGCATCAATCCCTGTCCGATCCATCGCCGCACGGAGCGCGTGCGGCGATGTACCCGGCACCCGTCGCCAGGGATAGGAACCCACCGAAACGTTGACGTCGATCCGCATCAGGGCTCCGGGAAACTGGCGGCGGGAAA
>CBINCZ010000070.1:0-8551 GCA_966249295.1 uncultured Gemmatimonadales bacterium | reverse complement strand
GTTCTCCGGCACCAGCTCGGCACGCACGTGCGCCAGCAGGGTTCGCTGGTCGAGCACGATCGCCTGCGGATCGACTTCTCGCACCACGGCCCCATCGATCCGTCCCAGCTGCGCGACATCGAATCCGAGGTCAACGAGCTGATCCTCGCCAACGCCGACGTGCGCACCGACGAGATGGCCTACCCTGATGCGCTCGCTCTCGGCGCAATGGCGTTCTTTGCTGACAAGTATGGCGATCGGGTGCGGGTGGTCCGGATGGGCCCGAGCATTGAACTCTGTGGCGGCACCCACGTGCGCACCACCGGGCAGATCGGCACCTTCCGGTTCGCGGGGCAGGGCGGTGTCGCTGCCGGCGTTCGCCGGATCGAGGCCATGACCGGCATCGCGGCGCTCCGCGCCGTCCGTGCGCTGGAGGATGAAATCCGCCGGGCCGCGCAAATTGCCCGGGTCGCGCCGGATCAGCTCCCGCGCCGGATCGAGCAGCTGGTCGAGGAACGCGCCCGGCTGGAACAGCGCATCGCCGAGGCGCTGGCGCAGGGTGGCGGTGCTTCGGATGAGGAGACGGTCTCGCTCGATGGCGTCAAACTCACGCTCGCGTCCACCACGAGTGAGAGCCGGGATGAAGTCGGCCAGATTGCCGACACGTTCCGTCAGACCCACCAGGATGGCGTGCTGGTACTGTTCGGCACTTCGGGCCGCGGAGCAGTGCATGTGGCGCTGACCGACGACCTGGTGGCGCGGGGATTCAAGGCGGGCGAGCTCGTGAACCGCATCGCGGCGCTCAGCGGTGGCAAGGGTGGCGGCCGTCCCCAGTTTGCCTCGGCGGGGGCCGGCGATCCCGAGCGCCTGCGCAAAGCGCGGGGCGCCGTTCCCCAGGTGGTGTCCGCCTGGCTGTCCCGGTCGGGTGCCTGATGGATCCCATGACGTGGCTGCGCCATCACACCGGGGCGGCTCCGGCGGCCCTTCGCGATCGAATCATGGAGCACGTGGCTCGCGGCGGCGCGCTGGACATGCCCGGTGCGCTGGCCCGCGCCGGTGCAGGCGCGCTCGGGGACGTGACCGACACGCCCGGTGATCGGTCGGTAGCGCTCGACCTCCTCGCCGCCGACGGCCTGATCACGCTCGCGATGCTGTGGTGCGCGGAGCACGATCCGGCCGGGTTGGGGCGGGTGGCGCGCGCCCTGACGGAGCCGGCGCCGGCGACGTGATCGACCTGCACTCGCACCTGCTGCCGGGCGTGGACGATGGGTCGCGCAGCGTGGCCCAGTCGGTCTCGGTGCTCACGCGCCTCGCCGCCGCCGGCGTGACCGATCTCTGCCTCACACCGCATCTCACCGTCTCCGCCGCAGAGCTGGGCGTGCCGCCGGCCTACGATGCCGCCTTCCGCGCGCTCACCGCGCAGGCGCCGGAGCTGCCGCGACTGCACCGTGGCGTGGAACTCATGCTGGACCGGCCGTTCACCCGCCGGGCCATCCAGCCCGGCATCACCCTGGCGGGTACCCGCTACGTACTGGTGGAATTCACCCGCATCGTGCCGGCCTCGACCGTGCAGGTTGCGCTGGCGCAGGTGGTGGACTGCGGGCTCATACCGCTGCTGGCCCATCCGGAGCGATACAGCTCGTGCAGCCCGCGCGCCGTCGAGGCCTGGCGTGAGACCGGCGCACTCATGCAGCTCGACGCGACGACGGTGCTGGCGGGTTCGGCCCGCGGTGACCGGGCGCGGGCACTCCTCGCTGCCGGCCTGGGCGATATCCTGGCTGCGGACAATCATGGTGACGGTGCAAGCCAGGAGCTGGCGAGCCGAGTGCTCCATGGCCAGGGCGCCGATGCCCAGGCAGACCTGCTGACGGTAACCAATCCGCAAGCCATCCTCGAAGACCGTGCCACCACGCGTGTGGACCCGGTCACGCTCTCGCCGCCGCTCACGTGGCGGCTGCGTCGATTCCTGAATGGAGGCGAACGTTGATTTCCCTGTCCGGCCGGACCGCGCGGGTGACGGGCGGCTCGCGCGGGGTGGGTGCCGCTGTCGCCGTAATGCTGGCGCAAGCCGGCGCTGACGTGGCGCTGACCTATCACACCCGATCCAAGGCCGCCGAGAGCGTCGCACGCCAGATCCGAGAGGCCGGACGCCGCGCCTATGTGGCCGGGGGCGACCTGTCGGACTCGGCGGCAGTGGACCGGATGATCCATGGCGTGCGCAGCGAGTTCGGCGGACTCGATATCTTCGTGGCCAACGCAGGCATCTGGCCGCCGGAGGAGGTGCCGTTGCGTGACATGTCGCCGTCACGCTGGCGCACCACCATGACCCAGAATCTCGATTCGGTCTTTGCGACCACGCGCGGGGCATTGTCCCTGATGGGACACGGCGGCACGGTCGTGCTGGTGTCGAGCACCGCCGGCCAGCGCGGTGAGGCGATGCACGCCGATTACGCCGCCACCAAGGGCGCGCTGATCTCGCTCACCAAGTCGCTCGCCATCGAGTGCGCACCCGGCATCACGGTCAATTGCGTGGCGCCGGGGTGGGTGGACACCGAGATGTCTGCCGCGGCCTACGCCGGTGATGGCCGGGAGCGGATAGCGCGTACCATCCCGCTCCAGCGGATCGCAAGCGCGGAGGATGTGGCGGGCCCTATCGTGTTTCTCTGCAGTCCGCTGGCCCGGCACATCACTGGCGAGGTCCTCAACGTGAACGGCGGCAGCGTCCTCTGCGGGTGAACCGGGCATGACCAGGCTGCCGTCGCAGGTGGCGGTGCCGGCACCAGTCGTGGACCTCGTGACCACGCTGGAGCGCGCGGGGCATGAGGCCTGGTGCGTGGGCGGTGCGCTGCGCGACGCGGTGCTCGGCTTGCCGCACGCCGATTTCGACGTCGCCACATCGGCCACGCCCGACCAGGTGCGCGGACTCTTCCGTCATACCGTCCCGGTCGGTGAGAAGCACGGCACCGTCGGCGTGCTGGATCGGGACCGTGTCCTGCATGAGGTCACCACCTTCCGCCAGGACGTACGCACCGACGGCCGCCACGCCGAGGTGGCCTACGGCGTCTCCCTGGAAGAGGATCTTGCCCGTCGGGACTTCACGATCAACGCGCTAGCGTACCATCCACTCCGGCACGAGTGGCGGGATCCGTTCGGCGGCTCGGAAGACCTGTCAGAGGGTCGTATCCGCGCCGTGGGGGACGCGGCCACGCGGTTCCGGGAAGACTACCTCCGGATACTGCGTGCGATCCGGTTTGCGGCGCGATTCGGGTTTGCCATCGTACCCGAAACCTGGGCAGCCATGATCGAGGCCGCGCCGGGCCTGCGGCAGCTCTCCATGGAGCGCGTGCGAGACGAGTGGTTCAAGGGTCTCAGGACGTCGCAGACCGTGAGCGGGCTCGTGGAACTCTGGCATGGTTCGGGTGCCGCCTCGCAGCTGCTGCCGGAACTGCTGCGAGAGAATTTTGTTGAGCCCGCGCTCTCCAGCCCGCCCAGGGATCCAGTGCTTCTCACCACGATCGTCTGCCGCGATCCGGCCGCCGTGCTGCGCCGCCTGCGGGCATCCAATGCCGAGATTGCGCGGGCGGCGGCCATCGTTGCCGGGCCGGGCGCCCCCGAGAGTGAAGATCCCGTCCACGTGCGCCAGTGGCTGGCGCGGGTCAGCGACGCGGCGGACGACCTCACGCGGCGGCATGAGTTGCGAACGGGCGCGGAGGCGGCCTGGGCCGCGGCAATGGCCGGCATCAGGGAGCGTGGCGAGCCGCTTTCGAGGGAGCAGCTCGCAGTGCGAGGCGGCGACCTGCTCGCGCTGGGGCTGCGTGGTCCCGAGGTGGGGCAGACGCTCGACCGCCTGCTGAACCGCGTGCTGGAAGATCCGGCGCTCAACACCCGGAAAACCTTGCTCGCGCTGGCGCGGGAGGCGCGATGACGCCATTTCTCTTCGGCCTGCTCGCGGCCATCGGCAACATGATCGGCGCGCTGGTAGTGGTGCGCCAGGCGCGGCGAGGGCTCAAGGTGGTGCAGCAGTTCGTGGCCTTCGGCGCCGGGTTCATGGTGTCCGCGGTGGTGCTGGCGATGCTGCCCGAGGCCCTGGAGCGGTCAGGCGCACCCGTGTACGTGCTCGCGGGGTTTCTCGCGGTGCACCTCGCCCAGCACGTCCTGATTCCCCATTTCCACTTCGGCGAAGAGACCCACCGCATCTCGGCGGCAGCAGGCGTGTCGGCCCTGGTTGGATTGTCTCTGCACACGCTGTTCGATGGCGTCGCCATCGCCAGTGGGTTCCTGGTGTCACCGCAACTGGGCGTGCTCTTGTTTCTGGCCGTCTTCCTCCACAAGCTGCCGGAGGGGGTGACGATGGCGAGTGTCATGCTGGCAGGTGGACAGGGCACTGCCCGTGCGCTGGGAGCCGCGGGCGCGCTTGGCCTCGCCACCATCCTCGGTGTCGCGGTGACCCGGTTTCTTACGCCGCTCGCGGATCATGGCTTGTCACTCTCGGCGGGCGTGACACTCTACGTGGCCGCGTCAAACCTGGTGCCCGAATTCCAGGCCCGGCGCGGCTGGGGCATCTCGCTCGCCTTCTTTGGTGGTGCTGCCGCCATGATCGTGGCGCGCCTGCTGCTGAACGCGGCGGGACTCCGTCCGTGACCGAGCCCTCGCTGTTTGAGCAGCTGGGCGGACGCCGGCCGCTCGCGGCGCGGATGCGCCCCGTGACGCTCGATGAGTTCGTTGGCCAGGAGCACCTGCTGGCGGCAGGGCGTCCGTTGCGTGAGGCGGTCGAGCGCGGTACGCCTGGCTCGATCATTCTCTGGGGCCCGCCCGGCAGCGGCAAGACGACGCTCGCGCACCTGATGGCCCGAGCCACCCGTCGCGCCTTCGAGCCGTTCAGCGCGGTGACGGAGGGTGTGCCGAGGATTCGGGAGATCGTCACCGCTGCGCGTGGCCGGCTCGCCAGTTCGGGGCAGGGCACGATTCTGTTCATCGACGAAATCCACCGGCTGAACAAGGCGCAGCAGGACAGCCTCCTCCCGCCGACCGAGGAAGGCATTGTCACGCTGGTGGGTGCCACCACGGAAAATCCCAGCTTTGCCATCAATCCGGCGCTGCTGTCGCGCACCCGCGTGTTCGTGCTCCAGCCGCTGCAGCCGAGCGACCTGCGCGCATTGCTCGAGCGTGCGCTCGGGGATCGGGACCGCGGGCTGGCATCGCTCGAGGTAGCGGCCAATCCGGAGGCGCTCGACTTCATCGCCGAGGAAGCCGACGGGGATGCGCGCCGGGCGCTCACGGTGCTCGAGGCGGCGGCCATGCACGTGGGGCAGGGCGGCGCCGTGACGGTCGAGACAGCGCAGGAGGCGATGCAGCGTCGCTTCGCGCATTATGACAAGGCGGGCGAAGAGCACTACAACATCCTGAGCGCGTACCACAAGTCGCTGCGGGGCAGCGATCCCCAGGGTGCGCTCTACTGGATGGCCCGGCTGGTGGAGGGTGGCGGTGACCCGATGATTATCTTCCGCCGCGCGATGGCGATGTCGGCTGAAGACATCGGGCTTGCCGATCCCAACGCGCTCCGGATGGCGGTGGCCGCGCGCGACGCCTGGCAGATGCTCGGCCCGCCCGAGGGATACCTGCAACTGGCCGAGCTCACGATCTATCTGGCGACGGCTCCCAAGTCCAACAGCGCCAAGGTGGCGCTCGATGCGGCAATGGAAGCGGCGAGGAACTACCCGGCGGAAGCGGTGCCCCTGCATCTGCGGAACGCGCCGACCCGGCTCATGAAGGAGCTGGGCTACGGCAAGGAGTATCAGTATGCCCATTCGGTCGCCGAGGCATATATCCCGCAGGAATACCTGCCGGACCCACTGCGAGGGCAGGAATTCTACGAGCCGGGGCGATTCGGTCATGAGCAGCGGATCGCGGAGCGGATGAAGTGGTGGCAGGAGCTGACAAGTCGCAAGTCGTAGGTCATGCGTCGTGTTACTACGACATACGACCTACGACGCATGACCCTATATTTCGGTCGCCAATCCCTGGGAGCGGGCCATGCGTCACAAAATGCGTCATTCGCTGATCGCGGTCGCTGCGCTCGCCGGTTGCGCCAGCTTCCCGAGCACGATCCTCGACCCCGATGTCCAGCTGCACCAGGTGGTGCTCCGAGGCGCCGGGCTTACCGGCGGGACGATGGACCTCGTGGTGGATGTGTACAACCCGAACCACTTCTCCCTGCGCGGAACCCGGCTGCAGGTGGGTTTCGACGTGGACAGTGCGCACGTCGGTGATATAGCGTACGATGATGAATTTCAGGTGGGCGACAGTGACACGACCCGGATTGTCCTGCCGCTGCGGTTCACCTGGACCGGTGCGACGGCCGCGCTTCGCAGCGCCCTCGCCTACGGCGACATCCCGTACACCATGCGAGGCCAGGTCACCATCGCCACGCCGGCCGGTGACAAGGTCATTCCATTTACCCGGCAGGGACGCGCGCCGCTCACCCGCGGAACGTCTCCGGCCCCAGCAGGCTCAGGTGGACTATCCGACAACTGATTGACGTGCGCGCGCCGGTCGAGCGCGCGATCCTGGTGGCAGCGCCGCGCAAGGGCTCGAACGATGCGCGGCATCTCACGGAGCACCTGGAAGAACTCACCCGGCTGGTGGACACGGCCGGTGCCGAGGTCGTCGGGCGGCTCTCGCAGCAGGTGGCCTCGCCCAATCCTGCCACGCTGCTGGGCGAGGGCAAGGTGGACGAGCTTCGCGCCATGGTGGCCGAGCTTGACGCCACACTGGTCATCTTCGATGAAGAACTGAGTCCGGTCCAGGGCGCCAACCTCGAGCGCGACCTCAAGGTCCGCGTCATGGACCGGCCCGAGGTCATCCTCGACATCTTCTCCACGCGGGCCCGTTCCCACGAAGCCAAGCTGCAGGTGGAGCTGGCGCAGCTCGAGTACCTGCTGCCTCGCCTCACCCGCATGTGGACGCACCTCTCGCGTATCCGGGGCGGTATCGGGCTCCGCGGCCCGGGCGAAACCCAGCTGGAAACCGACCGCCGTATCATCCGTCGGCGGATCCAGTCGCTGCGGCGCAAGCTCCAGGCGGTGGCGCGGCATCGGGAAAACCTGCGGGCGGGACGGGATGACCTCCTCTCCGTTGCACTGGTGGGCTACACCAACGCGGGCAAGTCCAGCATCCTGCGCATGCTGTCGGGGGCCCACGACGTGTTCGTTGAGGATCGGCTGTTTGCCACGCTCGACACGCTCACGCGGGACGTGGACCTGGGTGAGGGCGCGCATGCCCGGGTCACCGACACTGTCGGCTTCATCCGGAAGCTTCCACACCACCTGGTGGCCAGTTTCCGGGCCACACTGGAGGAAGCACGCGAAGCTGACGTGCTGCTCCACGTGGTCGATGCGTCGCACCCTGACTGGGAGGGGCAGATCCGGGTGGTGGACAAGGTGCTGGCCGAGCTGGAGCTGTCCGAACGACCGGTGATCCTGGTCTTCAACAAGATGGATGTGGTGCGCGATGCACAGGCGCTCATGGCGCGGGTGCGCGAGCTGTTCCCGGCCGCCGTCTTTGCCACGACCCAGCGGATTGACGGCCTGGACGCGCTCAAGGCGCGCCTGCGCACCATCGAACGGGCGGGACGAGTGACGGCCCATGTGCGGGTGCCCGCTGCCGACGGGGCACGGCTCGCCGAACTGTACCGCATGGGTGAAGTGATGACGCGGGAGCAGGACGGCGCGCTGGTGGACCTGATTGTCCGGCTGGAAACGTGGCAGCTTGAGCGGTTGCGGCAGGAAGGCGTGATTGCCGAAACCGGGCCGACCGTGAACGGTCGACGGTCGACGAGGGCATCGTAGGAGGGTTGCTGGCGGCTGGCGGTTCTTAGTCCCAGCCTCTTCTTGACGCCGGGCCGCCGAGCCGCCGAGCACCTCGTGTTTCGCTCGCGGTCGCATCACCGCCGGACGCTGCAGTTCGCTCAGATGGGTGAGGTCATAATCCGGTCCACCGCTCACTGACGCGCCCTCTGGTGACGCGACTCGCTCGCTCCTCCTTGCCAGCAGCCAGCAGCCAGCAGCCAGCGACTCCTACTGTTTCGCCACCACGATGATCGTGATCAGGCTCGCCAGCACCTGCGCGGCGGCGCCGATGATGCTGGTAATGGGCGCACTCGTCTGGGCCGGATTGCGCTCTGGCACTGTAATCTCGGCACCCGGTCGTGGTTCGGGGCTGGTGTCAGGCAGCAGGAAGCGCCGCACCACTGCTTCCTTCTCGCCGTTGGGTTGCTCCACCCACGCCCGGGCCTTGTCACCCTTGAAGGCATAGCCGCCGGCCGCGCGGACGTAGTAATCCAGGTTGGCGCCCGGCTGGTAGGCCACCGCGCCCGGCGCATTCACCGCGCCCGTCACCATCACCACCGGATCGAACTCCGGGATGTCGATGGAATCGCCAGCGGCGAGAATGATATTCTCGCGGCTCTTCGGGTTCTTGAGCGCCTCCGCCAGGTCGATTCCCACACGCCCCACGCTATCGGCCCGGCGCACGAACGTGAAATTCACCGTCGCCAGCAGCTTGTTGCCGAGCA
>CBINCZ010000069.1:0-8670 GCA_966249295.1 uncultured Gemmatimonadales bacterium | reverse complement strand
AGCCCGCCCACCGGCACGCTCAACGCAGTACGCTCCGTCGGCGTTCCACCGGGACTTCCTTGCATGCGCGCAGGGGCGAGCACCAGTAGCGGTCGTGGTACGGCGTGCGATCCTGGAAGCGGAGCCGGCACGCATCATTGGCGCAGTAGCGGATCACCACCTCCTGCTCGGCCAGCGTCGCCGCGGCCGAACGCGCCACCGCTTCCAGCGCGGGTGGTGCCTCGGTGGGCAGGAAGCGGACCTGCCACTTGCCTGATTCCCGCACCAGCTGTTCGCGCCCGTCGCGTCGGCTCAGCAGCTGGTTGATGGTGGAGATGACGCGTGAGGGAATCGGCGTACCCTCGGTGAGGGCGTCGGCCAGCAGCAGCAGCCGGGCCCGCACCCGCCGGATGCTGGAGAACTCGAGGGCGTCGGCATCGGACGGGAGCCGGCAGGCCTTGGTCCAGCGATGATAGGCCGCAAGGTCGGGAAGCGTGTCGGTGCGCGCACGCGGTGTTCACGAAGTCCAGCCAGAGGGCGTCGCCCAGCAGCACAAATTCGGGGTCCATGATGCGCTCAGTCGTCGGCCACCTCGACGGCATCCCGTCCGCCCCGCTTGGCCTTGTACAGCGCCTTGTCGGCGGCGGCGAGGATGCTGCTGACGGTGGTGCCATGCCGGGGCGATTCCGCGATGCCGATGCTCACGGTACAGGTCCCGAACTCGGGATGCAGTTCATGCAGTTCGCGCAGGCTTCGCGCCACTCGCCCGATGAAGATCCGGGCCTCCGCGGGCGAGGTCATGGGCAGGATCACCAGGAACTCGTCGCCGCCCAGCCGGCCGACCACGTCAAGCGCGCGGCCCTGCTGCTGGAGGATGTCGGCAATCAGCTTGAGCAACCGGTCGCCGGCCGCGTGGCCCAGCGTGTCGTTGATGACCTTGAAGCGGTCGAGGTCGAGCAGGAGAACGCTGGTGTGGAGCTGGTGACGGAGGCTGCGCGAGATTTCCGCGGCCAGCCGCTCCTCCAGCGCGCGCCGGTTGCAGACGCCGGTGAGCTCGTCGGTGCTCGCGGCGCTCTGCAGCTGCTCCACCAACTCGGCGTTCTTGAGAGCGATGGCCGCGGCGAACGAGAGGGTGCCGGCCAGTTCCAGCTCGGGTGTCGCGTAGTCCTTGTCGCTGATGCGCGGCCCCAGCACCAGCACCGCCATCCGCTCGGCGCCGGCGTCGCGCGGCACCACCAGCTTTGCTTCATCGCCCACCAGACGGGCCAGCGCCACGTCCCCGACGCTCACGCAGGCGCTGCCCGTTGGCAGCGCTTCGTCGAGCGCCTCGCGCGGGATGCTCTCGCACTGCGACCGCTCGTTGCGCGCCCGGAAAACCGCCGGCGCGTAGTGCTCGCCCTGGGGCCGGAAGAGGCAGGCCCACCAGGCAAAGAACACTTCGGCCATGAAGTCGAGAATGAGCTGTTGGGTTTCTTCGGCGGAATGCACTGAGGAGAGGAGACGAGCCACCTGCCGGAGCGCCTGCAGCTGGAAGGCCGCGTCATCCAGCGCGTTCTGGCGGTCCACCAGGATGGCGCGCAGCTCGAGCACCACGCTGAGCCCGAGCGCCAGCGGCATGGCTACGCCGCGCAGCTCCTCGGCGCCCTCGCGCGCAGCCCGGATCGCGACTTCGGTGGACCCGCTCGCCAGCCGGGCCACCTCGATCGCCTCGTCGGCGCCCACGGAGGGGCCGATGCGCTCCAGCCGGCCGTCCGAGTAAGTGATCTCGAACCAGATCGCGTCGGTCTCGAAACGGCGCGTGAGCACGCCCCGGCAGCGCTCGAACAGCTCGCCCTCGGTCCGCGACATGCGGCAGGCGGCAGCGAACGCACTGGGGATTGCGGTCAGCGGGGAAGGCTGGGGAAGGCCCATGGTCGGGAAGATAGCGAAAAACATGCCCTCGGGCGAGGCGAGGGCTTGCGTCAAGAGGCTGCGCTGATTATGCTTACCCGCAACGACATAGCCCCTCGGGGCCCCAGGGAATTCCAGCCTTGCTGCCTGGGTGATGAAAATCAGCTAAGGCTAGCCTTTCCCGGACGGGCATTTCGCCCGCCGGGAATTGTGTTTTTCAGGAGCCTGCCCGCCGGATCCTGCCCCCTTCGGGCACACCGATGTCGCCTCCCAGCGAATCGCGAATGTAGCGCTGCAGGAGGTCCGCGCCCCGAGGCGCCACCTGCCAGGTGCGGCACGCCTCCGCCGCCTCGGGCACGTGATACCCGTCGCCTCCCTCACAGGCCGGATACACGTCGAACGCCACGGTCACCGTGTCACCGGTCGCGATGGTGCTGCCATCGGGCCGGGTCAGCGCGCCCTGGATCCGCTGGCCTGCCGCCGCAGCCGGATCGTAGCTGAAGCGGACCCCGGAGACCTGCAGGAAGGCCCCACTGCCGACGCTCTCCACGCCGTGCTCCAGCAGCGCGCGCAGCCGGGCCCCGGTGAGCGGGAAGGTCACGGTGCGGGCATCGTCCGCGAAGAGAAAGAGTGACTCCACCGTGTAGCTGCTGAGTGGCCCCTCGGGAATCACGTCATCCAGCCGCAGTGTCCCGGCGTTCAGCAGTGCCACGTCCGCCCTCGTGCCCCAGCGCATGGCGTCGGTGACCAGGTCACCGATCGGGCTCTCCATCTGCCGTGAGACGCCGTCGCGGGCGTCAATGGCCTCCTTGACCGTCCCGACGACGGTCTGCGGACCGAGCCGGCGGCGGAGGCGCGCGTTCCACTGCTCGGTCACAACCTGCACGGAACTGTCGAGCGGAATCTTGTGGTCCATCTCGACCAGCGTCGGCGCCTGCCGCCACGCGCCGGGCAGTCCCCACACCGTCACGAATTGTGCGCTGCGCGAGTTGGCGTCGGCCTTGAGGACGTGACGGCCTTCCACCAGCACATCGTGCCGCTCGTGCTCATGGCCACCCAGGACCACGTCGATGGCGGGCTCGCGACGGAGCAGCGTCTCATCGGCGGCAAGCGTCTGGTGGGTGAGCGCCACGATGAACTGTGCCCCCAGTTTCCGCAGCGTGTCCACCGCTACGTGTGCCGCGCTGTCGGGATCGGTGCAGCGGACGTATGAGCGATAATCTTCCTGGATGGTGAGCCCGAGGATGCCCACCAGCGTGTTCCGCATTCGCACGGTGTCCCACGGGGCCACGCCGGGAAAGGGATTACCGCGTGCTTCGACGCAGTTGGCCGAGATCCAGCGGAATTTCGATTCCTGGATCCGGGCCACCAGCGTGTCGCGATCCAGCTCGAATTCGTGATTGCCGAACGTGGCATAGTCCAGCTGGGCCGCGTTGAGCGCTTCCACCATCTGTTTCCCGCGGTAGTACTTGCTCAGCAGGCTGGGCGACAGCAGGTCCCCCGCCAGCACGAAGAGCACCGGCCCCTCGGCGGCAAGGCGGTTCCGTACCGTGGCCACTCGTGCCAGCCCGCCGCTCCCGTCGCTCAGCGTATCGAGCACGTAGACGTCATTGATGGACAGGAAGCGGAGCGGCTGGATGCCGGGAGGCGGGGGCGGCAGGCAGCCGGCAAGACTGGCTGCGACGATCAGGACCAGCGAGAACAGGCGCAGCTTCATGCCGCATCTCCGGAGGAATGCAGGCACCGCAGCAGGGCGGCGCTTGCATGGCGCAATTCGTCCAGCAGGGCGCGCGAGGGCCAATCGTCGCGCGCCGCAAATTGCTCGATGAGGGAACGGTACCACCACATGGTCTGTTCGGACGTCGCCCGGTTGGCCGCATGCACATACTCGGCGCCCAGCCGCCGCACCGTGGCGGCCAGGTCGCCGCAACGCTGCAATTCGTCCGCGGCGCAGATGTCGAGCGCCCGGGGTGAGGCATCGGCCAGCAGCTGCAGGTACGCCTGGCGGCTCACCATCCACGGCCGCAGGCTGCCCTGCGCGTCATAGCGCGGCTCCAGCGCCTCGCGCGCCACCGCCAGCGTCACCGGCCCGAACTTCTCCCGGATCTTGGCTTCCAGCTCGGCGCGCCGAGCGCCCCAGTGCTCCTCCAGCACATGATGCAGTACGCTGGCCACCAGCGTGACTTCATCGGCATCATGACGCGCCAGCAGGACGGCGACATTGGCGGGATGGGCCAGGTACGCCATGGAGTTCACGGCGGGTCGCCGTGATCCGTAGTGCTTGGTGGAGAACGCGAATGCGTGGCTCAGCCGGTCAGAATAGGCGCCCATGCACATCCGCCGCGCCGGTCGCGCCGGCGCTCGCCTGGAATGTGAAGTGAGCCGGGTCGGTCACCGGATGCCGAGGAGCTTGTGCGTCTGGAGACTGAGCCGCCACTGCGGGTGTGCCAGGCAGTAGCTGGTGGCCGCGGCCGTGTTCGCCGCCAGGTGCGGGCCATCCATCGGCTGCAGGAAGAAATGCCGGAACGAGAGCGCGCTGAACTGCTCGGGCTGGGCGTCGGGCTGGGGATACACCAGCTTGAGCTCATCGCCCTCCACCAGTTCGAGCGGCGCGCCCGCCTTGGGACTTACGCAGATCCAGTCGAGGCCCTGCGGCGCGGGCCGGGTTCCGTTGGTCTCGATAGCAACGGCAAACCCATGGGCGTGCAGCGCCTCGATGAGCGGCTCATCCAGCTGCAGCAGCGGCTCGCCGCCGGTGCAGACCACGTAGCGCCCGGCAAACTCATCGGCCGGCCAGCACGCGGCGACAGCCGCCGCCAGTTCCTCGGCTGAGCGGAACTTGCCGCCGCCGTCGCCATCGATACCCACGAAGTCAGTGTCGCAGAAAGTGCAGGTGGCCGACGCGCGATCGGCCTCGCGCCCACTCCAGAGATTGCACCCCGCAAAGCGGCAGAACACCGCCGGCCGTCCGGCCTGCGCGCCCTCACCCTGCAGGGTGTAGAAGATCTCCTTGACGGCGTAGGACATGGGGGAAATATAGTCGTAAGTCGTAAGTCGTAAGTCGTAGGTCGTACGACTTACGACCTGCGACTGTCTTCCACACCTGCCTCCCGAAACCCCTTCGCCCTCAACAGGCACGCATCGCAACGTCCGCAGGGGCGGCCGTCAGCATCGGGTGCGTAGCAGCTGTGGGTGAGGGAGAAATCCACGCCCAGGTGGAGGCCGAGCTGGATGATCTGGGCCTTGGTAAGGTCGAGCAGGGGCGCGTGAATGCGAAACTGGCCGGTGCCCTCGACGCCGGCCTTGGTGGCGAGGTTCGCAAGGTGTTCGAAGGCGCGGAGGTATTCGGGGCGGCAGTCGGGGTAGCCGCTGTAGTCGAGGGCGTTGGCGCCGATGAAAATGTCAAATGCGCCGACCACTTCCGCGTATCCGAGCGCCAGCGCAAGGAAGACCGTATTGCGGGCCGGAACGTAGGTCACCGGGATGTCATGCCCGACTTCGTCGGTGTTTCGATCCAGCGGGACCGCGATAGCGTCGGTGAGCGCCGAACCACCGATCGCGGCGAGATCCACGTCGATTACCCGATGCTGGGCGATGCCAAGTGAGCGCGCCACGCGCCGGGCCGCTTGCAATTCAACGGCGTGGCGCTGGCCGTAGCGCACCGTGAGCGCATGCAGCGCAAAACCATCCGCACGGGCCTGCGCCGCGGCGGTGGCCGAATCCATGCCGCCCGAGAGAAGGACGACGGCGGGTGGGGTGGGCATGGGGGGAAGATAGCTGAGAGCTAAGAGCTAAGAGCTAAGTGCTAAGTGCGATACTGTCGCCCAGCTCGCAGCTCGCAGCTCGCAGCTCGCAGCTCTCGGCTCTCAGCTCTCAGCTCTCAGCTCCCCAACACATGCCCCAACGCCCCCTCCAAATCCGGATACCGCATCCGGTACGACGACCGGGCCAGGGCTGCCGCTTCGACCCGCTGGCTTGCGAGGATCAGTGCGTCTGCCATTTGGCCGGCCACGGCGCGGAGTACGAACGCAGGGACCGGGATCGCCGCGGGGCGATGGAGCACCCGTGCGAGCGTCGCGATGAAGTCACGATTGCGTTCGGGCCTGCCCACCACGTTCACGGGGCCGGAAAGCTCGTCGCGCTCGATCGCGTAGCGCAGCACGCCGAGGACGTCGTCGAGCGCCACCCAACTGAGCCACTGATTGCCGGAGCCAAGCCGTCCGCCCACGCCCAGCCGCACGGGCAGTGAGAGCAGCGGGAGCGCGCCACCCGCGGGCGAGAGCACGATGCCCAGCCTCGGATGCACCACCCGGATACCCGCGTCACGCGCCGGGTCGGCGCTCGCTTCCCAGACCTGGCAGACCTGGGCGAGAAAGTCGTCCCCGGGCGGCGCGCTTTCGTCGAGCACGGTGTCGCCCTGGCTGCCGTAGTATCCCACCGCCGACATGCCGACCAGGACGGCGGGCTTCCGGTCCAGGCGTGACAGTGCGCGGGCCAGGAGTGCGGTGCCGGTGCGACGGCTCTCGCGGATATGCTGTTTCTGTTTCCGGGTCCACCGGCGGGAGATGCTGGCGCCGGCCAGGTGAATCACCGCATCCACGCCGTCGAGCTGGCGCGGATCCAGTTCCCCCCTGCCGGGATGCCAGACGATATCGCCCGCGGCGGGGTCGTGCCGCACGATGCGTCGAACCGTGTGACCGGCTGTGGCGAGCGCGCGCACCAGGTGGGTGCCGATAAATCCAGTGGCACCGGTAACGGCGACGGTGAGCGGCTCCTGCGGCATCCCTTGCGCAAATTCGTCGCGCAGAATTTCATGCCGATAGCGCAGCAGGCGCTCCACGCGACGCCGGATCCAGGGCCTGGCCAGTGAACCAACCGGCCCGAACGGCGGCGAGAACTCCACCCGGTCGTGCAGCGACGAGGACGTGTCACTCGCGGGCAGCATCTTGTGGAGATGGACCCAGTGCGCCAGCGGACCCGTAACCATCTCATCCACGAACTGCCGGCCGGGGACGGTGTTCCGGTGACGGGCCACCCAGCGCATCCGGAAAGGCCCCACCGGCACCGAAAGCACGGTGCGGGCGCCATCAGCGAGGCCGCCGCTCCGTTGCACCACCCTGGTCCGTTCCCATGGCGGGAGCAGGCGCTCCAGCGCGCCGGGGCGTTCGTGCCAGGCATATACTTCGCCGGCCGATGCCGACACGGCGTCGGTACGCTCCACGACTTCCAGTGAGGACTGTGATGAATCGGCCATGCGCGGGTTGATTTCCTGGCTGCTGCTGGTGTTGGCGGCCTGTTCACTTCAGGCCCAGGCGGGTTCGCCCTGCGTGGTCTCGCATATCGTGGACGGCGACACCTTCGATTGCGCCGACGGCACCCGGGTGCGGCCCATCGGGATCGATGCCCCCGAGCGTGCCCAGGGCGCCGCCGCCGATTCCGCCACCGCCCTGCTCTCGCACTGGCTGCCGCTGGGCGACACCGTGCGGCTCGAACGCGACGTTTCATTCACTGACCGCTACGGCCGCCGGCTGGCGTGGGTGTGGCGGGGCGACACCCTCGTGAACGAACGCATGGTGGCCAGCGGCTGGGCGCTGCTCTATACAGTGCCACCGGACGTGCGCCATGTCGAGGTACTGGAAGCCGCGCAGTCACGCGCGAGGCAGCAACGCCGGGGTGTGTGGGGGATGGACGGGTTTACGTGTGTGCCGGCGGAGTTCCGGCGAGGGAGATGCAAATAAGCTGAAGGCTGAAAGCTGAACATGATGCCTTCAGCCTTCAGCCTTGAGCCTTCAATCCTTCGTCAGCGTGATCTCGATGGAATCACCCTCGCCGCCCGACGAGGAGAAATTGAGTTCGTCGCCGTCCACCGTCCACGGCGTGTCCTCGAAGGCGAAATCGCTCACCTCCGCGAAGTCAAACATCACCTGCGTCCCGGCCTCGTTCACCGTCCAGGTCCCGGCCAGCGACTGGTCCTCGGGGTCACCGCTATCGGTCAGGGCGCCCGGGAGGTGCACGGTGCCTGAAGTCGTCCCGTTTTTCGAGAGCGTGAGATGAATCGTCGCGCCGACCGCGAGCGCGTCGGTGGGCGTACCGGCGTCGGTCACGATCGCTCGGGTAGCAGTGTAGCTGCCGGTGATGGAGTCGCCGGGTTCGGTCGAGTCCGAGCAGGCCACAAGAGCCAGTGCAACGAGCAGTCCGGCTGCAATCCGGGTCATCTGGGTCTCCATGCTGAGGTAGTGACGCGGGTGCCGCCCATGGGGGCGGTGAGCCAGTATGCCTTGCCGTGGGCGATTCGGCAACGGGGGGTCTTGCGCATCAAGTGCACCCGCATATTCTCGGGGTGTGACGGAGGCAGACATGGCGACCAAACATTCCGATCCCGTTCGAGACTGGCTGCGTTCCCGCGGCTGCCCAGCGCACATCGTACGCGCCGGGGTGCCCGGACTGGTGGAGCGCTGGCGGGAGATCGTTGAGTCGCTGGAGGAGAGCTATCCCTACACGCTGGATGACTACCTGAACGACATGGACACCCGGACCCTCCTGGCGGGCGTGGCCGATCACCTGCCCAAGGAGGAGGCTCGCGAGCTGCTCCAGTCCATTCAGGAGACCGACCGCCGCTTCCGCCTGCTCACCGAGCCACTGGAGCAGTGTCTCTGGGGCGATGACGTGGCGCATGACGAAGGGTGGGAGCCGGACCGGGAGTGGTGGTACTGGCGCCGCCCCAGAAACCCGGGGCCGGACCTGGAGGCGGACCTGGCGAAGCTGGAAGAGGGGTAGGCGGGAAGACGGGAAGTCGGGAAG
>CBINCZ010000068.1:0-8746 GCA_966249295.1 uncultured Gemmatimonadales bacterium | reverse complement strand
ACGCTGGGCACCGCCGATGACGAGCAGCGGCTCGACAACATCGACGTGGCCGGCGAGACCACCAAGTCGTTCATGCTGCACTACAACTTCCCGCCCTATTCCACCGGCGAAGTCAAGATGATCCGCGGCACCAGCCGCCGGGAGATTGGCCACGGGGCGCTGGCGGAGCGCGCGCTGCAGCCGCTGCTGCCCGACTACGACACCTTCCCCTACACCCTGCGCGTGGTCTCGGAGATCCTCGAGTCCAACGGCTCCTCGTCCATGGCCACCGTCTGCGGTGGGTCGCTGGCGCTGATGGATGCTGGCGTGCCGATGAAGGCGCCCTGTGCCGGCGTGGCAATGGGCCTCATCAAGGAAGGGAAGAAGGTCGCCGTCCTGACCGACATCCTGGGCTCGGAAGACCACCTGGGTGACATGGACTTCAAGGTGGCCGGTACCGAAAAGGGCATCACCTCCATCCAGATGGACATCAAGATCCAGGGGCTGGATCTCGGCATCATGGCCGAGGCGCTGGAGAAGGCGCGCAATGGCCGGATGCACATCCTCAAGGAGATGAAGAAGGCACTGGCCCAGCCGCGGAAGGAGCTCTCGCCCTACGCGCCGCGCATCGTCACCATGCAGATCAAGCCCGACAAGATCGGCGACGTGATCGGGCCCAAGGGCAAGACGGTCCGCGGGATCCAGGACGCCACCGGCGCCAAGATCTCCATCGAGGACAGCGGCGTCATCACCATCGCCGGTGTGGGCGCTGAGACCATCGAGAAGGCGCGCGAGATGATCGCGGCCATCACCACCGAGCCCGAAGTGGGCAAGATCTACGAGGGCCCGGTCAAGAGCACCACGCCCTTCGGCGCGTTCGTGGAAATCCTGCCGGGGGTGGAGGGGCTGCTCCACATCAGCGAGCTGCAGCACGGCCGCACCGAGAAGACCGAGGACGTGGTCAAGGCCGGCGACGTGGTGCAGGTCAAGCTGCTGTCGGTGGATGAGCGCGGCCGGATGAAGCTCTCCCGGAAGGCGCTGCTGCCCAAGGAGTAGCGTGCACACCGTTCGCCTCGACGAGGGGCTCCATCGCAGCGTCGCGCCGAACGGACTGATCATCCTGTCGGAGCGGATGCCGGCCCTGCGCTCGGTGGCCATGGGCATCTGGGTGAGGACCGCCAGTGCCCACGAGCCGCGCGCCAAGATGGGCGTGTCGCACCTGCTGGAGCACATGGTGTTCAAGGGCACCGAGCGGCGCAGCGCACGGCAGATTGCCCTCGAACTGGAAGTGCGCGGCGGCAGCCTGGACGCCTACACCGGCCGGGACACCACCAGCTTCCAGGCTCACGTACTGGACGAGGACCTGCCGCTCGCGGTGGATATCCTCACCGATCTCGTCCGACGGCCGCTGCTGCGGCACTCCGACCTCGTGTCGGAGCGTCGTGTCGTCATTGAGGAGATCAGCGGGGTCGAAGACACGCCGGACGATATCGTCTTCGACCTGCACTCCGGAGCGCTGTGGCCCGCCCACCCGTACGGCTACACCATCCTCGGCTCCCGCGAGTCGGTGGCCGCCCTCGAAACCGACGACCTCCGCGCCGTGCATTCCGGTGCGTACTACCCCGGCAACTGCGTCATAGCGGCCGCGGGGAATGTCGACCACGCGGAGCTGCTCAAGGCACTGGAGCGCGAGGGTTGGCTGGACGAGCAGGATGCGCGGATGCCGCTGCCGGCGGTGTGCCCGCCGCCTCCGGCAGAGCGGGTACAGCGCGTGGAAGCGCGGGACACGGCGCAATGCCACATC
This sequence comes from uncultured Gemmatimonadales bacterium, assembly GCA_966249295.1. GTDB lineage: Bacteria > Gemmatimonadota > Gemmatimonadetes > Gemmatimonadales > GWC2-71-9 > CAMLHP01. The sequence goes on along the minus strand of CBINCZ010000068.1, from coordinate 6,963 downwards.
GTCCTTGGCAGTGATGCGTTCGCCGCGCGCGACCCGCGCCGGTACGCCCTTGCGATCCTCTGCAATGTGCTGGGCGGCGGCATGTCGAGCCGGCTGTTCCAGCGCGTGCGTGAAGAGCTGGGGCTCGCGTACACAGTCTACGCCTATAACCAGCTGTTCCTGAGCGGCGGGCAGGTGGGTGTCTATGTCGGCACCCAACCAGAGTCCGCGGCGGCGGCAGAAGAGGCGATCCGGGCCGAGCTCGACCGGCTCGCTGCCGACGGCCTCACGCCGCAGGAACTCGAGGACGGGAAGCGGCAGCTCAAGGGCCAGATCGTGCTGGCGCTGGAGAATCCGGTGAGCCGGATGGGTCGGCTGGTGTCGGATGAACTGATGCTCGGCCGATACCGGCCGGTGGACGAGGTCCTCGGGCTCGTTGACGCGGTGACGCCGGCCGGCGTGGCGGGACTGGCGGCTGAATTCTTCCCGAGCGCAAGGCAGACAGTGCTTCGACTGGGGCCGGACGCCTGACCGCGTCACGGCATGGCACCACTTCAACTCATGACAGGTTTGCGATGATCATCGGCGTGCCGAAGGAAATCAAGACGAACGAGAACCGCGTTGCCCTGGTCCCGGCCGGTGCCCATGCACTGGTGAGCGCCGGTCACAAGGTGGTGGTGGAAACCACCGCGGGTGATGGCAGCGGATTTCCCGATTCCGCCTATACCGAGGCAGGTGCCACCATCCTGCCCGACGCTGACACGGTCTGGAAGCAGGCCGAGATGATCATGAAGGTGAAGGAGCCCATCGCGGTCGAGTGGCCGCGGATGCGCAAGGACCAGCTCATCTACACCTATTTTCACTTCGCGGCTTCCGAGGAGCTGACCCGCGCTGTCATCGATTCCGGTGCCATCGGTCTGGCTTACGAGACGGTCGAGCTGCCCTCGGGCGAGCTGCCGCTCCTGACCCCGATGTCCGAAGTCGCCGGCCGGATGGCGGTGCAGGAGGGCGCCAAGTACCTGGAGAAGGTCTTCGGCGGCAGCGGCGTGCTGCTGGGCGGCGTGCCTGGCGTGGCACCTGCTGAAGTCGTGGTGATCGGCGGCGGCGTGGTGGGCATCAATTCCGCCAAGATGGCCGCGGGCCTCGGCGCCCATGTCACCATCCTCGATGTGTCGCTCCACCGGCTGCGCTACCTCGCCGACGTGCTCCCGGCCAACGTGGACACGCTCTATTCCAACCGCCTGAACATCGTGGATTGCCTGAAGCGGGCCGACCTTGTGGTCGGCGCCGTGCTCCTGCCGGGCGCCAAGGCGCCGCGCCTCGTCACCCGGGCCGACCTGAAGCTGATGAAGCCGGGCTCGGTCATTGTGGACGTGGCGGTGGACCAGGGCGGCTGCGTCGAGACTATCAAGCCCACCACCCACGAGCAGCCGACGTACTTCGTGGATGGCATCCTGCACTACGCCGTGGCGAACATGCCTGGTGGCGTGCCGCGCACCTCGACCCTCGCGCTCACCAATGCCACCCTGCCGTACGCGCTCAAGCTCGCCCGGGATGGCTGGCAGAAGGCGTGCAAGGAGGACAGGGCGCTGGCGCTGGGCCTCAACGTTGTCCGTGGCAAGGTGGTCTATCCGGGCGTCGCCGAGGCCTTCGGTATCGAGCTCACGGACGTGAACGCGGTCCTTTCCTGAATGACCATCCGCGTCGCCATTCAGCGCCTCCCGCTGGGTGAGGGCATGCCCCTGCCGTCCTACGCGACGGCAGGGGCCGCCGGCATGGACCTGGCCAGCGCCGAGGACGGGACGCTGGCCCCGATGGAGCGGCGCCTCTTTGCCACCGGGTTCGCCATCGCCCTGCCGCCGGGATATGAGGCCCAGGTCCGGCCCCGCTCGGGCCTCGCGTGGCGCTACGGCATCACGCTCCCCAACAGTCCGGCGACCATCGACAGCGATTACCGTGGCGAGCTCAAGGTGGCGCTCATCAACCTCAGCACCGAGCCGTTCCGGGTTGAGCGGGGGATGCGCATCGCCCAGCTGGTGGTGGCCCCGGTCGCTGAGGTGAACTTCGACGAGCAGCCCGCGTTGCCACCGTCGGAGCGGGGCGAGGCGGGTTTTGGCAGCACCGGCCTGGGTAGCAGATAGGTCGTTGTCTTGTTCCCCCTTCACGGTCATTTTAGCTTAGGTCGGTTCGGCACCTCCCCGGCCTCTGACCTGGCGTTTCCTCGATGAAATTGGGCTCCTTGAAGCTGTCCTCGCTGCTGCCAGCCAACGAGATCGCGGTTGATCTCGGCACTGCCAACACTCTGGTGTACGTCAAGGGCGAGGGGATCGTGCTCAACGAGCCCTCGGTTGTCGCCTTGGACAAGGCGACCGGCCGCATCCGGGGCATCGGGCTCGATGCCAAGCGGATGCTGGGCCGGACCCCGGAGGGCATCATCGCGGTGCGGCCGCTCAAGGACGGCGTGATCGCGGACTTCGACGTCACCGAGAAGATGCTGCGGCATTTTCTCAAGATGATCATCGACAAGCACTTCTTCCGGGTAAAGCCCAAGGTCATCGTCTGCGTGCAGTCGGGCATTACCGAGGTGGAGCGGCGCGCCGTCCGCGACTCCGCCGAGACCGCCGGCTCCAAGCAGGTCTACATGGTGGCGGAACCGATGGCGGCCGCCATCGGGGTGGGGCTTCCGGTGGAGACGCCCACCGGCAACATGGTCATAGACATCGGCGGTGGTACCACCGAGATCGCCGTGATTGCACTCTCCGGCATTGTGTCCGACACCAGCATCCGGGTGGGCGGCGACGAACTCGACCAGGCCATCGTGCAGTTCATGCGCAAGAACTACAACCTGCTCGTGGGCGAACCCACGGCAGAGCAGATCAAGATCCGGATTGGCTCGGCCGCGCCCACTGGCGACGAGCGCGAGATGGAAGTGAAGGGCCGGGACCTGGTTTCCGGCATTCCCAAGACGGTCCGGGTGCATTCCGCCGAGATCCGCGAGGCGGTGCAGGAGCCGGTGCAGCAGATCGTGGATGCGGTGCGCCGGGCGCTGGAGATCACCCCGCCAGAGCTGGCCAGCGACATCGTGGATCGGGGCATCGTGATGACCGGCGGAGGCGCACTCATTCGCGGCCTGGACATTCTCCTGGCGCAGGAGACGGGGCTCCCCATTCACGTAGACGACGACCCGCTCACCTGTGTGGTGCGGGGCACCGGCCGTATCCTCGACGAGCACGACAAGTACAAGAGCGTCCTGCAGGTCTAGGGGGATGCTGAGCGCGTCGGACCGCTCCTACTCCCGGCGCGACAGTGTCGCGCTCGCCGCGTGCGTTGCCATCGCCATCATCTTCCTCATGTTGTCGGACGCAGCGGGGCAGGCGGTGAGCGGCGCGCTCCGCCAGACTGTGCTCTCACCCCTCGTCTGGCTCCAGTCCCAGGCCGAGCTCGGCCGGACCAGCCGCAGTCGCTTCCGGGCGGTCGCGGCCGAGCGCGATTCCGCCGCCCTGGTGGCGCAGACGGTGCCGGTCTTGCGCGCCGAGAATGCCCGCCTCCGCGACCTGCTGTCGCTGTCTCGCCGGATCCAGACCGGTTTCATCGCCGCGGAAGTGCTGCACCAGTCCACGGTGAGCGACGAACGGATGCTGCTGATCAATGCCGGCACCCGCCAGGGCGTGGCGGCCTTTGAGCCGGTCGTGTCGCCGGAGGGACTGATCGGCGTGGTGGCGGGGGTCACCCCGACAAACGCGACGGTCATGACGTGGGCGCATCCGGACTTCCGCGTGAGCGCCTACGCCGCGGGAGGGCGGGTCGTGGGAATGGTGGCGCCGTCGAGCTCCGGATCTGCCAGTGAGGCATCGCTGGAGTTTCGGGCGGCGAGCTACCGGGACACCTTGCCGTCGGGCACGCTGATCCTTTCCTCCGGCCTCGGTGGTGTCTATCCCAAGGGCATTCCCGTGGGCACCGTGACCGGCGTGGCGCGGGAGCAGGCCGGCTGGGAGCGGATCTATTCGCTCAGGCCTGCCGCCAACCCGAGCGCCGCGGCCCATCTCCTGGTGTTGAGTGCGCGGACCGACAGCACCATTGCAGCTGCATTCCCCTCGGATTCCCTTCTTGCCGCAGTCGCCGCCGACTCTATTCGCGCCGCGCAGGCAAGGGATTCGCTGCTGCGCGCTCGGATTGCTGACTCGGTGCGTAGCTGGCTCAGGGATTCGATACTGAACGCGTCTCGCGTCTCGCGTCCCGCGCCCAGCGCTGATTCGGCGTCCTCGCAATGATCTTCTCACGGGTCAACCGGTTCGCGGTCGCGCTGCTGGTGCTGGCGCTGCTCCTGCTCCAGTACTTTGTCCGGCCGCGCTTCATGCCCGGGGGCGCCGCGCCGGATTTCCTGCTGATCCTGCTCATCATGCTTGCGTCGACCACCCGACCCGGCACGGGCGCCATCACCGGCTTTCTCACCGGTCTCGTGGCCGACGCGCTCACGCCAGCGGCGATGGGCGCTTCCATGCTGGCGCACAGCATCGTGGGTTATCTTGCCTCATGGGCGCGTGCGGTGTTCTTCGCCGAGAATTACCTGGTGCACGGCGCGCTCTTCTTCGCGGGCTGCTGGCTCCGCAACCTGCTGGTGCTGACTTTCTCCGGAACTTCGTTCGCCGAATTTCTGCATGAAGCCCTGACCACCGGGGCCTTGCAGGCGCTGACTACCGCCATCGCCGGGATGGCGGTGGTCTTCGTGACCCGCGAATGGCTGGACGTCCGGCTGGAGGGATAATGCCGTGAACGGGTTTGACTCGTATCAGGTACGGCGGCGCGCTACCGGGGCGCGGTGGGTGCTGTCGCTTGCGTTTGCGCTGCTCATCGGGGCGTTCTTCCGCACCCAGATTCTCCAGCATGACAAGTACCAGCTTCGCGCCGAGACCAATCGGCTGCGCGCCATCCCGCTGGAGCCGCCTCGCGGCGCAATCCTCGACCGTAAAGGCGAGACCATCGCTGAGAACCTTACGGGCTTTTCGGTCAAGCTCTTTGCCACCTCGCAGGACAGCCTGCGCGCCACGTTGGAGCGTTTCTCGAGCGTGGTGCCGCTCGACAGCGCGACGATGGACGACATCCAGCGGCGCTGGCGGGTGGCCCGTTACCAGCCGGTGGTCGTGTTCGGCGATGCCTCGTTCGAGATGGTGTCCCGCCTGGAGGAACGGCGGGCCCTGCTGCCCGGGCTCATCATCCAGAGCGAGCCCAAGCGATTCTATCCCTACGGCAAGGCGGTGGCCCACCTGGTGGGCTACGTGGGTGAGGTGACCGAGCGCGACCTCGAGCAGAACCGGTATCCCGGTGCGGAGGCGGGCTCGATCGTGGGGAAGTCAGGTCTTGAGCGGCAGTACGATTCCGTGCTGCGAGGCCGCGCCGGTGTCCGCTACGTGGAGGTGAACGCGCGCGGCCGGCTGGTGCGCGAGGACGTCGGCTCGGCCATGCTGCCTCCCGTGCCGGGCAAGCCGCTCGTCACCAGCATCGACCTGCCGCTACAGCGATTCATCGACAGCATCTGGCCGCCGGAATTCCGGGGTGCGATGATCGCCATGACGCCCAAGGGACAGATCCGCGCGCTCTACTCCGCGCCGTCGTACGATCCCAACCTGTTCGTCGGGGGCATCTCCACCGCCGACTGGCGAGAGCTCAACGACAACGTGGACAAGCCGCTGCTCAATCGCGCCATCAATGGCGGGTACCCGCCGGCGTCGCCCTTCAAGCTGGCTACTGCCGCCATGGGCCTGAAGCGCGGGCTGATCAACCTGCACAGCGAGATGCCCCAGCCCTGCACCGGCGGCTATCGCCTGGGTAACCGGATCTTCCGCTGCTGGAAGCGCGACGGCCATGGCTCGCTGGATCTCGTCGGCGCCGTGGCGCAGAGCTGTGACGTCTATTTCTACCAGCTGGGCCTCAAGCTCGGCCTCGACAACATGTTGAGCGACGGCGTGGCCATGGGATTCGCGGGCCGGAGCGGGGTGGACCTGCCCAGCGAACAGGCATCACTCTATCCGGCGAGCTATGAGTACTTCGACAAGCATTACGGTCCGCGCAATTGGAGCCCGCCCGCCACGGTCCTCAACTTCTCGATCGGCCAGGGCGAGAATACCCAGACGCTCATTGACATGGTGCAGTTCTATGCTGCGCTCGCGGGTAATGGCATCGAGGTACCGCCGTACGTGGTGGAACCGCGCGCCGACGTGCCGACCCACGACCTGGGGCTTAACGAGGAACAGCTGGCAGGGCTGCGCACTGCACTCATCGCGGTGGTCGAGCGCGGCACCGGCGGCGGATCTCGCCAGAAGGGCGTGGTGATCGCGGGCAAGACGGGCACCGCGCAGAACTCCCACGGCAAGGATCACGGCTGGTTCATCGGCTTTGCGCCGGCTGACAAGCCGGTGCTGGTCGTCGGCGCCATCATGGAGCACGCCGAGCACGGGTCGGTGGCCGGTCGCTACGTGTCCAAGGTGCTGGCTCGCTACGTGTTGGGCCCCGACACCACGGCGGCTCGGGTGAGCACGCCGCCGGCCTCGGCTTTCCCCGCTGACAGCGCACCGCGGCCGGTCGAGATTACCGACAGCGGTGGCCGCCGCCTGGTGGCACCCACGACCACTGTCCCCGACACCGTGCCGTCCGAGCCGCCGCGGTGAGCATGTCACGCATTGATCGGCCGCTGGCAGTCGCTGCCCTCGGCCTGATCACCTATGGCGTGGTCATCCTCTATTCCGCCGGGCAAACGGATGTCGTCACGGCGGCGGAGGGCGTCTGGCTCCGGCAGCTGGTGTGGGTAGGGGTCGGCGCCGTCGTGGGATTCATCACCTTCCGCACGTCGTTCAGGCTGGTCGAGTGGCTCACGCCCGCCATTTACGCATTCAGTCTTCTCCTGCTGCTTGCGGTGCTCTTCGTGGGTACCGGTGCCGGCACGGCCGCCGGCACCAAGAGCTGGCTTGCCGTCGGCGGGCACCGGAT
>CBINCZ010000067.1:0-8773 GCA_966249295.1 uncultured Gemmatimonadales bacterium | reverse complement strand
CGAAGTCGGGCCAGCTCACCGGGGAGTGTGAACTCACCACGAGCGCGAGCAGCAGGGCCCATGGCAGGCCGGCCAGGACGAAAATGCCCTTGAAGCGAGCGTTGCCGTCGGCGGTCACCGATTGCCCCCCTGTCCCTCGACGGGTAAGTTGCGGCAGATTCGCGCCCACGGCCCGGCGGCTCGCACAGGCCCGGCCATCATCCGCGCGTGAAGGTCATATGCGCCATACCGAGGCAGTCAGGGACGGCATGAACGATAGTCAGGCTCGCTCGTCGGGCTGGCATCCGCTCGACCAGGAGTTCCGCCTGTTCGTCGGGGCAGTCACCGACTATGCCATCCTCATGCTCGATCCCGAGGGCCGCGTCACCAGCTGGAATGAGGGCGCGGAGCGCATCAAGGGGTATACCTCCGAAGAAATCCTGGGACAATCCTTTACCAGATTCTATCCGACGGAAGTGGTCGAGTCGGGCTGGCCCCAGCACGAGCTGGAGGTGGCCGCCCGGGACGGCCGCTTCGAGGATGAGGGCTGGCGCGTCCGGAAGGACGGCTCCCGTTTCTGGGCCAATGCCGTGATCACCGCGATCAGGGATGGCAGCGGCCAGCTGATCGGCTTCGGCAAGGTAACTCGCGACCTCACCGCCCAGCGCGAGGCGGAGGCCCAGGCCCAACGGCTGGCCGTCGAGGAGGCCGCACGCGCCGAAGCGGAGCGCCGAAGCGAGGAGCTGGCCCGGCTCAATGAGCAACTGGAGGACCAGGCCGTCGAGCTGGAGGCGCAGACGGCCGAGTTGGAGACGCAGACCGAGGAATTGGCGGCGCAGGCGGCCGAGCTCGAGCGCACCAACGAGGAGTTGCTGGTATCGCTGCAGGAGACCCAGGCCGCGCGACAGACCGCCGAGACGGCCCTCGCCGATCTCGACCAGTTTGCCTATGTCGCATCGCATGATCTCAAGGCGCCCTTGCGCGGCATCGCCAACCTGACCCAGTGGATCCGGGAAGACCTTGCCGACGGGCTGCCAGCGGAGTCGGCCGAGCACATGCGCCTCCTGCAGGTGCGGGTGCAGCGGATGGAAGCGCTGATTGACGGCATCCTGGCCTACTCCCGTGCCGGACGCGCCATGCGACCGGTGGAGGCGGTGGATACCGGCGCGCTGGCACAGGAAGTGATCGAGTTGCTGGCGCCGCCGCCCAACGTCCGCGTCCAGGTCGCGGCCCACATGCCAACGGTCTCGGCGGAGCGGGTACCCCTCCAGCAAGTGTTCATGAACCTGATCGGGAACGCGGTAAAGCACGCGAGTACGGACCGCGAGTCGGCGGCCATCGACCTCGACTGGCGCGAGGTGGGCGACACCATCGAATTTTCGGTGCGCGACGACGGCCCTGGCATCGCGCCCGAATTTCACGAGCGAATCTGGGGCATCTTCCAGACCCTTGCTCCCCGCGACAAGGTCGAAGGCACTGGCGTTGGCCTCGCGGTGGTGAAGAAAATTGTCGAGACTCGCGGCGGCCGGGTGTCGCTCGACTCGGCGCCGGGCAGCGGTGCGGTGTTCCGCTTCAGCTGGCCCCGTACCTTGCCTGAGGAACCGCACGAATGAACAGCCGGCCAATCAACATCCTGCTGGTCGAAGACGATGAAGTCGACGTGATGAACGTGCGGCGCGCCTTCACAAAGAGTCACATCGCCAACCCGTTGTTTGTCGCCAGCGATGGCCTGGAGGCGCTGGACAAGCTGCGCCGCGGCGAGGTGCCCGCAGAGCGGCGGCTGGTGCTGCTCGACCTCAGCATGCCGCGGATGAACGGCCTCGAGTTCCTGCGCGAGCTGCGCCAGTCGCCCGAACTGGCGCCCACCACGGTCGTGGTGCTCACTACGTCAAACGACGAACGGGACAAGATCGAGGCGTACAACCTCAACGTGGCGGGCTACCTCATCAAGCCCGTGACGTTTGACAGTTTCCGCGAACTTATGGTGGCGCTCAACATGTACTGGTCCCTGGTCGAGCTGCCCTGAGATGGGAGCCCCCGCTCACGCACTGGCTGCCGTGCGCATCCTGATCGTGGATGACGACGAGCTCGATCGCCTCGCCGTGCGCCGCTGTATTCACCAGTCCTGGCTCGACGCACAGACCACCGAGGCCACGTCGGGCCGGGAAGCGCTGCGACGGGTCCGGGAGGAGCCCTTCGATTGCGTGCTCCTCGACTGGCACCTCCCCGGTGAGGACGGCACCACGCTCCTCCGCCAGCTCCGTGAAGCGGCGCCCGGCACACCAGTCGTGATCTTCACGGGACGCGGCGACGAGGACATCGCTGTTGAGCTGATGAAGACGGGTGCGGCCGACTATCTCCCCAAGGCGTCGCTCTCGCCCGAGCGGATCGAGGCCGCCGTCCGCCACGGCCTCGCCATCTTCGAGGCGGCCGCCGCCCGCCAGCGCGCCGAAGATGAACTGCGGGCGCAGGAGGCGCGGTTCCGCACCCTGGCCAACGCCATCCCCCAGCTGGCCTGGATGTCCGACACGCAGGGCAACCAGCATTGGGTAAACCAGCGGTGGCTCGACTATACCGGCGCCTCGCCTGAGGATCCGGCTGACCTCCTCCAGTTCCAGCACCCCGAGCATCGCGAACGTGTCGAAGCAGGCTTCCGCGCCAGTCTCGAAACCGGTGAGCCCTGGGAGGAAACCCATCCGCTGCGCGCCCATGATGGCAGCTATCGCTGGTTCCTCTCCCGCGCGCTTCCGGTGCATGCGCCGGACAACACCATCACCGGCTGGCTCGGCACCAGCACCGACATTACCGACCGGATGCGCGCCGAGGAGCTGCACGCGGAGGTGGAGAAGCTGGGGATGGTGCGGCGTCTGGCGGGTGGCGTTGCCCACGAGGTCAACAACGCCATGACGGTGGTCCTCGGATTCAGCCATTTCCTCCTGCAGGACAGCCAGCTTTCCTCGGCGCATCTCGCCGACGTGCTGCAGATCCAGCGGGCCGCCGACCGCGCGGCATCGGTCGCCCGGCAACTGCTGTCCTACAGCCGGCAGGTCACACCCAGGATCGAGCGGGTGGTAGTGGATGCGGCCTTTGCGGCCATGGCACCCATGATCGAGCGGCTCCTCGGCACCGAGCGGCGCCTGGTGACGCGCTATGCCTGCAGTGACTGCATCGAGATTGATGTCCAGTACCTGGAACAGATGGTGACCAACCTGGTACTCAACGCCCGCGATGCCATGCCTACCGGCGGGACCCTGACCCTCGCGACTCGCGCGGCTGTCGTCGCGACGGAGCTGGTGGACCGGGTGACGAGCCAGGCCATACCGCCCGGCCGGTACGGGCTCGTCTCCCTTGCTGACACCGGCACCGGGATGGACGCGGAGACTGCATCACACATCTTCGAGCCCTTCTACACCACGAAGCCGGTCGGCCAGGGCACCGGGCTGGGCCTGGCGACCCTGGGCGGCCTGCTGGAGGAGAGCGGGGGATACGCTACGGTGGACACCGCGCCCAGGGCGGGCACCACCTTCACGCTCTACTTCCCGATCGTGGCAGCAGCAGTTCAGCCGGCATCGGCGAGCGCTCGGAACAACGGGAGCCCAGGTGTGCTGGCCGGCGGCACCGTGCTCGTGGTGGACGACGAACCGGCCGTGCGGGAGCTCGCTCGCCGAGCACTTGAGGGGAGTGGATCCCGGGTGCTGGAAGCCAGGGACGGATCGGACGCCATGGACGTGATGAGCCGCCACGGACGGCCCGACCTGGTGCTCACTGACCTCATGATGCGGGGGATGGATGGCGCGACACTGGCCCAGCGGCTGCAGCTTCGCTGGCCGGATCTTCCCGTTCTCTTCATGACAGGCCGGCTGGACCAGCACGAACGGATCGAAGCCGTGGCGCCCGACGCCGATACCATCGAGAAGCCGTTCACACCGGAGGCGCTGGTGCGGCGGGTGTATGGGGCGCTGAGCGCTAAGCGCTGAGAGCTGAGAGCTGAGAGCTGAGAGCTAAGAGCTAAGAGCTAAGAGCTAAGAGCTAAGAGATAAGAGCCGAGCGTCTGGACTGCTGCCAAGATCAGATTTGCTTCCTGCGGAACGCGAGCAGCCCGCCGACTATTGCGCCCACGAGAGCCGCGGGCAACAGGTTCGACGGACGACGGTGTAACCCCCATTTCCATGTGTCCAAGAACAGCATCAGGATGACCGCGGCAGCGGCGCCGAGGCACGCGCCGATGGCGGCGCGGATGAGGCGATCCTTCCAGCTCAATGGTCCGTAGATCATGAGGCGATGCGCGACTGGCGGGAGCGTCCAAGTTGGAGCTTCCGGCGATCCAGTTCCGCGAAGAGCGCCTCTCGCTGCTCGACGGAGAATGTCAGGTACGGGAACCGGATGTCGCGGTGCGTAGCTGAGCGAATTCTGATGTTGCCCATCGGCGTCCAGGGCCTCCGGTAACCTCGGTAATCGTCCCATCTCACGCAAACAACATCGCCAAACGTGCCATAGGCAAACCCGTCCTCATCCCATCGGAACTCGGCGGACGGCAAGTGTGTCGTGCCGCTATTCATGACCAGTTCATAGATCGCCATTGCAACCGGCGGCAGCACTGCGCTCGTAACAAGCGTGCCGAGCGAAAAGGGTTCGCGCAGAGCGTGATGCGTCAGGTGAAGCGTAGCCCAGGCGACTATCGGTACTGCAACCAGCTCCGCCGAGTGTGCCGCCAGGTGACTCCAGAGCCGTTGCCAGCGAGACTGTGTCAGCACCATGCACGTGCCCTCAGAAACGATCCGAGTCAACCTCTCGAGAGACAGCTCCGTCACGACGAGCGCATCAGTCTGGTTGTTCAGGTGCGTCGTATCGATGCGCGGCGGGGCAGTCGATCGCGCCGTCACACAGACTCCACTTGAGCTCCTGAACGCGAGCCGCGGTGAGGTCCGCGATGCACTGCACCCGCCAGGTCGGCTGCAGCGAGCCGCCTTCGACAGCCTTGCTGCTCCAGTCGCAGTGCAGATCTCGATACTGCTGCCATATCCGCTGGACGCCGGCGAGTTCAGCGAAGCGCCCCGGCCCGAGACTGTCGCTCAGTTCCTTGAGTAGCGCGTCGAGCCGGTGTTCGGCCGTGCGCGCCTCCGAACTCGCGCACGTGAGCATCGAGGACTGTGTCAAGGCGGTGTCCCTGCACTCGGTCTGGGCCCATCCTGCCCTCGTGCCGAGCAGGAGCAGACTCGCAAGCGGAATGACGATGCGGATCGGGGTCATGTGTGTGCCATTGTGCGTTGGCAAGCATGGGAATACTGATGCTGGCGTCGCGCTCAGCTCTCAGTTCTCAGCTCTCAGCTCTCAGCTCTCAGCTCTTAGTGCCCTTTGCCGCTCCAGGCAACGATACAACGCGGCGTCGGTCGTCAGCGAGAGGGCGCGGTCGAATGCCTGGGCGGCTTCCTCTCTACGGCCCAGTTCGCCCAGCAAGTGCGCACGGGTTGCCCAGGCCGGCTGGAACCGCGTGACGGCTTCGCCGGCGATGGCGTCGAGCGCATCCAGCCCCGCCTGAGGACCCTCCACTCTTGCCACTGCCGCAGCATGCGCCACCCATGCCCCCAGCGTCGGTGCTACCGTGAGGAACGCCGAATGGAGCGTGCGCACGGCGCGCCAGTCCGTGATTCCCGTGCGTGCACGCGCGCAGTGGGCCGACTGGATGGCAGCTTCGATCTGGAAGCGGCCGACACGACCGAGCGCGTGTGCACGATGCAAGTATTGCTCTCCCTCCCTGATGAGCGCGACGTCCCACAGCGCGGGCTCCTGTTCGTCGAGCGGCACGAATTCATCCATCACGGTTCGGGCTGGCTCGCGCGCGAGGGAGAGTGAGATGAGGGCGGCGAGTCCCAGCGCCTCGGGCTCGTCCGGCACGAGCCCGGCGAGCGTGACGGCGAGAAAGTGCGATTCAGCCGCGAGCGACTGCCGCGGCGCGGTGCCGGCCACCAGCGGAAAGTCGATGGCGTACGCGCCGTAGATCGCCTCGAGCACCGCCGTGAGCCGTTCGGGGATCTGCTGGCGGTCGGGGATGACGAATGGGATCCGCGCGTCGCGAATCCGCCGCTTGGCCCGCACTAGACGCTGCGCCATGGTGGCCGGCGGCACAGCGAAGGCCCGGGCTATCCGCTCCGCCTCCAGGCCCAGCACTACCTGGAGCATGAGAGGCGTGCGCACAGCGGGATCGATGGCCGGGTGAGCACACACAAACAGGAGCGCGAGCCGACGGTCCGGGATGGCGTCAGGATCCAGATCGTCAGCTACCAATAACACCTGGTGCTGGGTCGCCACATCAAGTGGCACGGACAATCGTTCCGCCGCCGAGCGGCGGATGTCCTGCCGCTGGCGGCGGGCGACGGTGAGCAGCCAGCCTTCGGGATTGGCCGGCACACCATTTTCCGGCCAGGTTCTGAGCGCCCGCGCGAAAGCCTCAGCGAGACAATCCTCGGCTGATGCGATGTCGCCGCCCTGCGCAGCGAGTATGGCAAGCAGGCGGCCGTACGCCGTCCGGGCAAGCTCCTCAGCGCGCGCAGAGGCGGCCGCGTCCCTCACTGCGCGCTGATCCACCTGCCGTCCACGAAGCGCACGCCCGACGGCCGGATCTCCACCGTACCCCACCGGGCGGCCGGGCACTTCTCCGCCCACGCGATCGCGGCATCCAGGTCGGGGACTTCAATCATGAAGATGCCGGCAAAGGCCTCCTTCGTGTCGGCGAAGGGGCCGTCCTGCACCTGAAGCGCGCCCTGCTTCGTTGACACGCTGGTCGCGCTGGCGATGGTTTGCAGGACCTCCGCGGAGCGAAGCACTTTGGCTTCCTCCAGGGCCGTCGCATAGGCCTGGAACGCGGCCATCCCGGCCTTGATCTCGTCCTCAGTCAGGGTGGGGTTGGCGGGCTGGGGGTAGTGAATCAGGAGTGCGTAGCGCATGGTCGGATGTCCGGTTTCAGGTAAATGGTCGAACGGGACATCACAATGACGGAGCAGGGATGGCGAAATCGACAGGGACGCTGAGCGCTGAGCGCACAGCGCCAGCCGTCGCTACCCGACGCGGCCGTCCCTGTCGAGATCGGTGCCGAGGTGTCTTTCCAGCCGGCCGATCACCTCGCGGAGAAGGACTGCGAGATTGTCCACATCGCCCTCGAGCCGCTGAATGCGAGCCTCGAGCGTTGCGGCCTGCTCCCGGTGCTGTGAAATCTGGCTTTGCTGGTACAGGTCCCAGAAGAGTCCCATGAACGTCACCCCGTTTCAGGAAATAATCGCAGGCGTTGAGCAAGGCCCGGCCGGCCAGGTTAGAACATGAGCGGTGTCGCGGCTTGTCATTCCGGGCGCCACTGCAGGAGGAGTGGCGCGTGATGATGGCCGGTAAAGGCCGCAAGGAGCGTTCCCCGCAGGACGACGCGCTGGCCCAGCCGTGGCCGCAGGGCAGCGTAGCCGGCCGAATCGAGCACCAGCTGGACCAGCCGCACTCCATGGAGCGCCGGCGCATCCGGCGCGGTCGTATCTGCGGCGGTACACACCGGCTCCGACAGCTTCAGGTAGAATCCGGTCTCGGCCTCGTCGCCTTCAGCGATGCTGGCATAGTTGGGGCGCCCGGGATACGTCTGGCGCTCGAGCACGCCGGCGACGCTCACGGTGTCCGGGCCGTTGCGGAGGCACCCGGCTTGGAGAGAGCGGGCGTTGAGCGGCATCAGGCTGAGCAACCCGGCGAGCAGGAGCAGGAGCAATGGCGACGCGGTCGGAGTTGAGGGCCCTGAATAAGTTGCAATGCTGGTAGGCAGTCGCAAGGGTGGCCCGTGTGCGTTACCCCCGCCAGAGTCGCGTGCCAGGCGGGCCAGTCACTGGCCCACAAGGCACTGCGACAGGCGTCGCCCGCACTTACGAGAAGACGCGCGGCATGCGACTGGCAGGCCCCGTCACCAAGGAGTCTTACTCGTCTGCGTTGATCGAACGGGCGATGAGTTGCTCGAGGACCGCGAGATCGAGGTCGGCCAGCCGCCGGAAGCGGAGGCAGGACTTGCCCATCGTGTGCCTGCCGAGTCTCGCCAGCAGCGCACGCTGCCCATCACTCTCGTCCATCAGATAGACCACCAGCTCTCGACCGCGAATGGCGAACGCGGCCAGTGGCATCTGGCCCGACCGTCCCCCCGCGGTGGTGTACGTGTGGGAACCGTAGCCCACGATGCTGGGACCCCACATCCTGGGCGCCTGGCCAGTGAGCCGTTTCATCAGGGCCATCAGCTCGCGACAGTCGGCGCGCTGCTGCGCGTTCGCCCGGGAAGCAATGTAGGCTGAGACGCTGGCGCGGGTCGGCCTGGTCTTGGGTTCCGGCATGAGCGTCTGGCTAGAGGTCCACGAGCACTTCGAAGCCACCGTAGGACATGCGCTTCACGTCAAAAGGCATCGGTCCCTTCATCAGGCGGTCCATGCGCGGGTCCTGCATGCCCTTGGCATTGACCCGGTCCCGATGCGCCCGCGACTTGTAGACGACCCAGGAGAAGAACGCCGTCTCGTGCACGGCAGGGAGAATCTTACAGCCGTCACACCAACCCCGGAAACTCCAGCTGCTACGGCAGTGATGCCAGGAGCTCGCCCAGCGACTCGATGGCCGACTTTCCGGCGGTGTCCACCACAATATGGGGGAGGCGCCATGCCTCGTACTCGCGCGCTTCGACTTCCGGCCACGTGGGCAAGCGGAGGTCCGTGATTGTGCTGGTTCGGGTCTCGACCCGATGCCGATGTTCCCGGCGATCACTGCAAACGATTTCAATGTTCACGTA
>CBINCZ010000066.1:0-8801 GCA_966249295.1 uncultured Gemmatimonadales bacterium | reverse complement strand
TGGTATGAGATCGTGCCGTACATCAAGAAGGTCCGCGCCCCGGGCATGGCGTTCTTCCTGGTGGCCCTGCCGGTCGCAGTGTGGGCTGGAGCCGGAGCGGAAGAAGTGCTGAGCCGGCGCATCTCGGTGCGAAGCGTGGCGTTCGTCTTTGGCGCCGTTGCGGTATTCGGCCTGCTGGGTGCCATTGGCGCGCTACAGCCCTTCGCCGAAGCGCTGGCGGTGCCGCAGCGGCTTAACGTGGCGCAGGTCAACGCGCCCGAACTGGTCGCCGGCGGACTCCGGCTCCTGCTGGTGGGGGTGCTAGGTGGAATCGCTGCGTGGCTGGTATGCACCGGGAAGGCCAAGGGCCCGGCAGCCGCGCTCGCCCTCGGCGTCGTGGTGATGGGCGATCTCTACTCCGTGGATCGCCAGTACGTCGTCTTCAGCCCGCCGACCTCGGTGCTGTTTGCCCGGGACTCGATCACGTCCTACCTGGCGCAGCAGCCCAAGCCGTTCCGTGTCTTCGATGCGCCCGGGGAAAGTGCTTTCCAGGTTGGACCTGTGTATCCCGGCGACTTCCTCATGGCCGAGCAGGTGCCAACCGTTTTCGGCTACCACGGCAATCAGGAGTTCATGTACGACGAGCTGTGGGGCGGCAAGAACATCTACCAGCACATGGTATCGCCCACACTCTGGACCCTGTGGGATGTCGAGTACGTGCTCTTCGGCCAGGAGCTGGAGGTGCCCGGCTACCACAAGGTGATGGGGCCGGTCCAGACCACGCCCGGCGGCATCGGGGTGCTCTACCAGCGTGACAGCGCCTCGACCTACGCCCGGGTCGTACCCGGGGCCGTCAAGCTGCCGGGCGACCGAGTGATCCCCACGGTGCTCGATCCCAAGTTCCCGTATGAGAGCGTGGTGGTCCTCAACGACTCCGCCAAGGTCACGCCGGTGCCGCTCGGCCGGCAGCTGCCGGCGCCGACCGCGGTGAGTCCCACCGTGACGGACTGGACCGCCGGGGCCATGACCATTCGGCTGGACTCGAGCGATTCCCGGCCGCTCTGGCTGGTAATCGCCGAGACCTATTTCCCCGACTGGCGCGCCACGGTGGACGGCAAGGCAACCCCGGTGTTTCCGGGCAACGGGGCACAGCTCACGGTGGAGCTGCCCCCGGGTACGCGCGAAGTATCGCTCAAGTTCGTGGGCCGGGGATACGGGGCAGGGAAGATCGTGACCGCGATCTGCACCCTGCTGGCACTCGGGCTCGTCGTGCTGCCGGTGGTCCGTCGGCGGAAGGCGGCCGTATAGCCCAGGCCGCCGGACCATTATCTTTCCGCCGCAGTCTGACACGCCTGGCCGGCGCGCCGTCGTCGCGGCGCGGCTGGCGGGCCCAGCTACCGAGCCCGTGCCCGAGCGCTATCTCGTCTGCGTCCCGACCTACAACGAACGTGACAACCTCCCGCAGATCGTGCCGGCCATCCTGGCGCAGGATCCGCGGCTCGAGGTGCTGGTCATCGACGACAATTCGCCCGACGGCACCGGCGAGCTGGCCGACCGCATGGCCGCGGCGGAGCCTCGGGTGCACGTCCTGCATCGCACCGCCAAGGCGGGGTTAGGGCGAGCATACCTCGCAGGCTTCTCGTGGGCGCTGGCCGAAGGGTACGATTACATCTTCGAGATGGATGCAGATTTTTCCCATGATCCCAAGTTCCTGCCGGCCTTCATTGAAGCCATCCAGGACGCAGACCTCGTCATCGGCTCGCGCTACAACCAGGGCGTGAACGTCATCAACTGGCCGATGTCGCGCCTGCTGCTCTCGCTGGGCGCCAACCAGTACGCCAAGTTCGTCACCGGGCTCCGGGTGGATGACCTCACCGGCGGCTTCAAGTGCTTCCGGCGGGCCGTGCTCGAGGCCATCGACTTCTCGCGCGTCCGCTCCAATGGCTATGCCTTCCAGATCGAGATGAGCTTCCGGGCCTGGAAGAAGGGGTTCCGCATCAAGGAAATTCCCATCGTCTTCACTGACCGGGTGGAAGGCCAGAGCAAGATGAGCAAGAAGATCGTGCGCGAGGCGATCTGGATGGTCTGGTCGCTGCGCCTGCGGTCGATGGTAGGGAGGCTCTGATGACGCCCGGCAATGGCTCCGGTGTGCCGTTCTTCAAGATGACCGGGTCGGGGAATGACTTTGTCTTCCTCGACGGCCGCGCCCAGGACCCTGCCGCGTGGTCCTCCTCGCGCATCGTGGCGGCGTGTGACCGGCGGACCGGCATCGGCGCCGACGGGTTCGCCATCCTCGTGCCGGAGGGCACCGAGGGCGTGCGCATGCACTTCTTCAATGCCGACGGTGGCCGGGCCGAGATGTGCGGCAATGCGGCCCTCTGCAGCACCCGGCTCGCCGCCCGGCTCGGCGTGGCGCGGCCGGAGCGGATGTGCCTCCTGACCGAAGCCGGACCCCTGGAGACCCGCTCTATCGGCCCCGGCGACATGGCGGAAATCCGGCTGCCGGACGGCGTGCGGGTGGAGGCGGTGGAAGACATCCCGCTGGAGCCGGGCGAGCTCTGGATGGGCTTTGCCAGGGTCGGTGTGCCGCACCTGGTGATCCGGGTCCGCGACGTGGACGAAGTGGATCTGAACCGCCGCGGCGCCGAGCTGCGCCGGCATCCCCGGCTTGGCCCGGCCGGTGCCAATGCCAACTTCGTGAGCCCTCCTCGCGCCGCAGACGGGCCCTGGCGCATCCGAACGTACGAGCGCGGGGTCGAGGGGGAGACGCTGGCCTGCGGGACCGGGACGGCGGCCGCCGCGCTCGCGCTTGCGGCTCATGGCGAGGCCACACTCCCGGTGCCGTTCGTGAGCCGGGGCGGGGCGCCGCTGGCGGTCGCGGCCGATCTCAGCCTCCAAGGCGAGGCCAGGGACCTCTGGCTCACGGGCCAGGGCCGGCTGGTGTTCGAGGGCACTTGGCGCGAGGCCTGACGTCCCGAACCATCCCACCGATCCTGCCCGGCGCAGCCCCGGCGTCCTGCCGGCATCTCGAATCCACTTCAAGTCACGAAAGCACGAAAGACACGAAAGCACGAAAAACTGCGGCACACACGAAAGCGCGAAACCACGAAAGGTTGCTCTGGCTGTCGCGGTCCTTGAATCGCCGAAATTCGAGCGCTTCACCTTTCACTTGAAGCGTGAAACGTCGCATGGCGACAGTGTCGCCTTGCGCTGGGTGGCGACTGTTGGGACTGGATCCGGGCGGCAGGGTCGGGGCAGCTACGGCCGGTCCAGCTTACGATGGGCGGCCGTTGCAGCTCGAGACTCTTCAGCACCTGGCAAGTCTCATCGATTTCCGCACCTGGCAAGTCTCATCCATTTCCGCACGGACCCGGCCCATCCCGACGAAGCCGGCCGCCTCACGGAAACCTCGGAAACCACCCTCGATCACACAGCTCAGCCAGGCCTTGGCTCACCAGAAGGGCCGACCGCAAGGGAGGCGGGGAGCCCGGAATCCCGGGTTTCCCACACTTATCCCCACGACTACTTAACATAACATCTCTTATACGACATATGGCAGAATGCGCAGCGTTACGACAGTGTGACGACTTGAGACGCTTGCGACGGCTTCGGGACCCCGACGCCCGAGGTGCTCGGTCCACGCGAACGGCTGATCGAGGACGGCTGGTCATGGACACGCCCACCTGCCCAGTTGCGCCGTTCCAGCCCGACGCGGCGGCCAGGCTGCCTCGACGCCCGGAGGTTCATCGGTCGAACGTCTCCGGTCAGATCATGTCCTCCCGTGACGAAACCGCAGTGGCGACTGGAGCATGGTTCCAGCCGCTGACCTGGCCCGTGGAGCTCTGTCTCTCCGCGACGCCCTTTCGTGCTTTCGTGCCTTCGTGTGAGCGTTTGTTTTTCGTGCTTTCGTGTCTTTCGTGCTTTCGTGAACCAAAAAGCCCGCCAGAGCACGGGCTCCGACGGGCTTCAAGTTGTTTCGAGGTTGGCTCAGGCGTTACATGAGGCGTGTCAGCTGCCGACCTTCGGGCTCCCCGACGCCATCTGGCCCTTCGTGAGCTCCGCCAGGCGCACGGTCGCCTCGGTCTTGCTCGGTGTCTCGGGATAATCCGACAGGACCGTAGCATAGGCTTTCCGGGCTTCATCCAGCTTGCCTGCGTTCCGGTAGGCCCGCCCGGCATCCACCAGGTATTCGGCCTTGAGGTACGCAATGTCGGTGGCAGCGGCCGCCTTCTCGTACGCCTCCGCGGCCTCGGCCGGCTGGCCGGCCATCTCGAGCCCCGAGCCCAGCATGCCCTGCGCAGGGGCCACGAACTTGGGCGGCGGGTTCTTGGCCAGGAACTCCCGCAGGCTCACCACCGCCAGGTCAGTCTGGCCGTTGATCAGCCGGACCTGGTTGAGCGAGATCTGTGCATTCAGGGCGGCGTCGGTGCCACCGTACGTGTCGATCAGCTTCTGCAACTCGGAGGCTGCCAGCGGGAGGTTGCCCTGCTCGGCGGCTGCCCTGGCCCGGATCAGCTCACGATTGGCGAACGCTTCCTTGCGCCGGGAGCTGGTGATGAACATCCAGACCACGAGCGCAGTGAGCGCCACCGCCGCGCCCAGGATGATCAGCGCCTTCTGGTTGACCCGGCGCCCCGCGGCCGGACGCGGCAACGGTGCGGTATGCGCCGCGGCTTCGGCCTGTCCTGCTCCCGACTTCTCCTGCTCGCTGGTCTTCATGCCTGCTCACTGAAGGAAATGATGGTCCTGCGCCCCGGGGGGTCCCGATGCCCCCGGGGCGACTCGAACGCCCGGCCAACGGTTTAGGAAACCGCTGCTCTATCCATCTGAGCTACGGGGGCAAAGCTCGGAAAAGTACCCGTCCCGCGCGCGTAAAGTCAATGTGGATATGGCGTCAGGCGCGTGGCGCTTGGCGTCAGTTCCCGCACCGCGCGACTCCCGCATCCCAACCGGGCGGCATCGCGGCCCCCACTCCCGTAGCGCACAGCGGACCCGCGCCGCCGGGTCCGGTCATGAAGCCGAACCAGCCGGTCCGGTCGGCACGCACGACCCAGATCCGGTTGCCGGAGGCCGACTGCCAGCTGGTGCTGTCACTGCTCCCGGCGTAGCCGCCATGCATGGCGAAATACATTTCCTGTGACACGAGAAAGTTCCTGAGCTCGGCCTGCATGTGCGCCACCACCGTCGGATCGGCGCTCACCGAAGACTCGGCCAGGTCCGCGGAGTCCGGGCTGGATGATGCAGGCGCACACGACGCCGGTGTCGCCGCCTGGCGGTCGTGCAGCGCGTAGACCACGATCTGCTCTACCCCATCGCCATCGAGTCGCCGCCCCAGCACGAAGTCCTTCCCTGCCTGGTAGAGCTCGACGCCCGCCGGAAGATCCACGCTGATCGTGCTTCCTCCCTCGATGGGATAGACGGTCCAATGCGAGGAGGCGTACGCGCTGCGTGCCGGCTGTACCCACACGGCATGGAGGTCATCCACGAGGGCGCGCCGCACCGGGATTGAATCGACCGCGGTCAGGCCTCGGAGCACGCGCGCCACGCACGGCCGGAGTGAGCGGTCCCGAACCCCGCGAACCCAGGTAGCAGACGTCAGCCAGTCGTCCCATGGAAACGGCCCACCCGGTGCGGTCTCGACCTGCATCGTGTGGGCGAACCTGCCGGAGTCGTCCACCACCGAGTATCTGCTATTGCCGTTGGAGTACACCACCAGCGAGTCGCTGCCCACCTCGTACAGGGCCATCGTGCCGCGATACTCGCCGGGACCGTCGCCATCTCGGCCGGTGACAAGCAAGGCGTTGCCAGTGGGGTCATAGAAGCGCAGGTCGTGTGTGCCGCTGTTTGCCACCACGATCCGGCCGTCGCCCAGGCGCAGCGCGCTGTTGGCCACGTCCAGCTCATAGCGTGGGTCTCCGCTGGCCACGCCGATGACCGTGGTGGGAACCGAATCCACTCGCCACCGCGCATCCGCCACACCAGCGTCGGGTTGGGCGCATGCGGCGAGCAAGACGGCAGTGGTCAGCGCGACAGCAGTCCAGCGGATGGCAGAGCCATGGGTAACGAGCATGTCATCTCCGGCGAACATCGAAGCTGGTGAACTCCCCCTCCGGTGCGTCATCGAAGACGCGCACGTCGCTCACCGCTGCAAGATCCGGCCCCTCGCGGAGGAGCTGCTCCAGCGCCGTCAGGGCCGCCTCAGCACCGCTCGCCACGACTTCCACCGTGCCGTCTGCACAGTTCCTGGCAAATCCGCCGAGGCCCAGCCGGTCGGCATGCTGCCGGACGAACCAGCGAAAGCCGACGCCCTGCACCCGGCCGGAAACGACAAAGCGTCGGGTCGTCACGCCGCCTCACGACGCCGGGACCGCAGTAGCTCCAGGATGACGGGCATGACCGACAGGGCGATGATGGCGAGGATGACCAGCGTAAAGTTGGAGCGCACTGCCGGAATGTTGCCGAAGAAATATCCGCCCAGCACGAAGAGCGTGACCCAGAGGACCGCTCCCACCAGGTTGTATGCGAGGAAGCGCGGGTAGTGCATGCGGCCCACGCCGGCCACGAATGGCGCGAATGTCCGGATGATGGGGATGAACCGTGCCAGCACGATGGTCTTGCCGCCGTGCCGTGCATAGAAGGCGCGAGTGCGCTCGAGGTGCTCCATCTTGAGAAACCGCACCCGCCCGCTGAAGGCGCGCTCGCCGATCCGCGTACCGATCCAGTAATTCACCGTGTCACCGATGACCGCGGCTGCGATCAGCAGGATGAGCAGCAGCACGACGTCAAATGAGCCGAGTGCCGCAAACGTCCCGGCGGCAAAGAGGAGTGAGTCACCCGGCAGGAAGGGCGTGACCACCAGCCCGGTCTCGGCGAAGATGATGGCAAACAGGATGAAATACGCCCCTGCCCCGAACTTCTGGATGATCTCTGCCAGATGATGGTCGAGATGCAGGAAGACGTCGATAAGCTGCCGGAGAAAGTCCATGATGCCGTCGGATGTGGGTGGCGGTCAGTTCCAGCCGTGCTGGCCGATCAGTGGGACGAAGCGCGCCTCGGAGAGCGATGTAGTGGTGAAGTCGTCGCCACGGCGGGTGACGAGGGTGAGCACCTGGCTCTCGCGCCCGCCGATCGGCACCACCAGCCGTCCGCCGTCGGCGAGCTGGCGCAGCAGCGGGCCCGGTGCTTCGGGTGAGGCCGCCGCCACGACGATGCCGGCGTACGGCGCCAAGGGTGGCCAGCCGAGAGTGCCGTCGCCCACGATCAGGTGCACATGACGCTCCATGCCGGCGCGCTGCAACGCTTCACGGGCCTGGTCGCTCAGCTCCCGCACCCGCTCGATGGCGACCACCGTTCCGGCCAACCGCGACAGCAGTGCGGTCTGGTATCCCGAGCCCGTGCCCACCTCGAGCACGGTGTCATTCGCGGTCAGTGCCAGCGCCTCGAGGGAACGCGCCTGCACCCACGGCTGGCTGATGGTCTGGCCGTTCCCGATCGGCAGCGCGGCGTCGTCGTAGGCGCGGTGCCAGAGGTACTCCGGCACGAAGAGGTGCCTGGGCACTTCGGCGATGGCATGGAGCACGGCGAGGTCGCGAATACCCTTGCCTCGCAGCGTCTCGACCAGGCGCTCCCGGTATCCCCCATAGCCATCCGCGGGACCAGTCACGAGAGGTCCCAGCCGCGCACCGTCTCCATCAGCCCGAAATTGGTCAGGTCCATCTGGAGGGGTGTCACCGAGATGTATCCCTCGGCCACCGCCACATGGTCGCTCTCTTCGCCGCCGGTCCAGGTAATGGTCCCGCCACCGATCCACATGATGTCCCGGCCCCACGGATCCTGCATGCGCGTGAGCGAGTCGCTGAAGTAGCGGCTGCCCAGCCGGGTCACGCGCGTGCCCTCGACTTCGTCGGCGGGCCGGTCCGGGAGATTGATGTTGAGCAGCATGTTCCGCGGATATTCCGGCGCACTGGTAATCCGGCGGACCAGGCGCGTGAGGACGTCGCGATACGTCGCCATCGTCTCGGGATTATGGCCGGTGAAGGAGATGGCCACGCCGGGAACGCCGAGCATGACACCCTCCATGGCCGCGCTCACCGTGCCGGAGTAGAGCACGTCCTCGCCCATGTTGGGGCCGTGGTTCACGCCGGAGAAAACAAAATCGGGCCGCGCCGGCATCAGCGCTTCCATGGCCAGCATGACGCAGTCGGTGGGTGTGCCATCCACCTGGTACGCGCCGTCCGGTCGTTGCGTAGGCCGGAGGGGCCGGTGGAGGGTGAGCGAATGCGAGGTACCGCTCTGTTCCCGGTCCGGCGCAACGACGGTCACGTCGGCCACGGCCCGGCAGGCGTCCGCCAGCAGGGCGAGGCCGGGTGCGAGGATGCCGTCGTCGTTGCTGCACAGGATGTTCATCCGCGGCCCTGGGTCTTGCCGTCCAGGATGTCGAGGACATCCTGCAGGCCCGCGCGAACGTCGTGCAGCACCTGGGCTGCGTGCGCCGACCGCGCCGCGCCCTTCACTTCCCCGTTGCGGCGCGCCTGGTCAATGCGCTGGCGCGCCCCTTCAATGGTGTACTTCTCGGTGTAGAGCAGGTGCTTCACCAGCTGGATGAACTCCACCTCGCGCGCCTTGTATACCCGGTTGCCGGAGCGGTTCTTGGCGGGACTCAGGAACCGGAACTGGCTCTCCCAGTACCGCAGCACGTGCGGCTTGAGGCCCGTGAGTTCGCACACTTCACCGATCGAGAAGAATTCCTGCCTGGGGGAAGCCGCCGGTGGCTTGGCTGTCATCACCATTGCTCCGCTTTCAGTTCGCGTTCCATCAGGTCC
>CBINCZ010000065.1:0-8818 GCA_966249295.1 uncultured Gemmatimonadales bacterium | reverse complement strand
GCACTGCGGGCACTCCCGCCCGCGGACCTGCGATCGATGCAGCCGGGCGTGTACGCCGCCACCTGGCGAGGCAAGCGACTGGTGGACGACCGCGGCATCATCTACATGCGGCACGGCGAGCCGGACCAGCGCGCCTCGACGTCGCTGGAGCCGCCTTCGCCCCAGATGTCGCCGACAATAGCCCCCGCCGCTCGCGGCCATCAGCACATTTCCAGCCCGGGCAGTGCGCCCTTTCAGCTCAGCACCCGTCCCAACGAGAGCTGGAAGTACGTCACGCCGCATGGCAGCCTGATCCTCCACTTCTGCGGCAGCCTGGCGCTTGGCACGACCGCTGCCACCACGCTCGTCGCGATGCTGCCGCTCAGCCCGCAAATGATCGGCGCCCGTTCCGGACTCGATCCGCGCTTTGCCGCGCTTGAAGGCGAGCTGCTGGCATTCCAGACGGCCGGGGGCAACACACCATCAGCCACGCAACGCCTTGCCGCAGACCTTGTTCGTGACGGCAAGCGCGACATCGCCGCGGGACTTTCCACCGACGAATTCCCCGTCAACTACACGCGCCGCATTGAACCCCTTGCGCAGGTCTTCGCCGTGGGCCAGCCAGCCGCTGGCACGAGTGAGGTGTTCGCCGTCTTCGCATTCGACGGCGAAGCTCTCACGCCCACCGCGCTCCCGCAGGGCGGTGTGGTGTATCCCATCGCGCTGCGCCTCATCGCCACCAACGCGCAGGGCCAGTTTCACCGGGTTGACACGACCCGTTACTTCCGCTCCGCCGACACGCTCCGCTCCGGCCAGTATCTCTATGGACTGGAGTCGCTGCCACTGCCGGCAGGAACCTGGAATGTGACGCTCCTCGTCACGCAGCCCGATGCGGATGCGGGCGGGGCGGTGCAGCGCCGAGAGATTGCCTTTCAATCAGGCAGTGCGCTGAGCCTGAGCGACCTGGTCTTTGGCAGGGAGCGTTCAGGGCTGAGCTGGACCTCGCCGCATGGCACCGTCCCGCTCAGCCCGCTCGACGCTTATCCGCGAAAAGGCGCGGTGGAGGTCTACTACGAGCTGAGCGGCGCCACGCCGGGCCGTGAGTACAGGACACAGATCGAACTCAAGGGCGTCTCCGGCGACGCCAAGGGCGATGTCACGCTCAGCTTCCGCGAGCAAGCCCGCGACCCGCTGCTCCCCGTTCGGCGCAGCGTCGCCCTCGACCGGCTCAAGGGCGGACAATACCGGATGACGGTCACGGTGACGGAAGAGGGGACGAACCGGACGGTGACGAGGGAGAGGTTGTTGAATGTGGTGAGATAGGCGGCTGGACGGTTAGACGGTTGGACGGCTAGTTCTGACCCTTGAGTTCAAACCGTCCAGCCGTCTAACCGTCTAACCGCCTATCTTCCAACCATGCCCACCCTCACCCTCGCCGGCGGCTGCTTCTGGTGCCTGGAGACGATCTATGAGCGTCTCAAGGGCGTCGAGAAGGTCGTGTCCGGCTACACCGGCGGCCGCCGGGCCAATCCCACCTACGAGCAGGTCTGCAGCGGGGCCACCGGCCACGCCGAGGCCATCCAGGTCACCTACGATTCGAGTGTGATCTCCGATCGCGAGATGCTGGAGATCTTCTTTGCCTTTCACGACCCCACCACGCTCAACCGTCAGGGTCCTGACGTCGGCACCCAGTATCGTTCGGCCATTTTCTACAACTCGCCGGAGCAGGAGCAGCTGGCGCGCGAGGTGATTGCCGACCTCGAACGGAACGCCACCTTCGATCGCCCGATCGTGACCGAGCTCAAGCCGCTGGATGTGTTCTATCCCGCCGAGCCGGGGCACCAGGAGTATTACCGTCGCCATCCGACCCAGCCCTACTGCGCCGCGGTGATCGGGCCCAAGGTGGCGAAGTTGAGGGCGGGGTATGGGGAGAAGCTATGCGCTGAGCGCTAGGCGCTTAGCGCTTAGCGCTTGTCCATGCTTCCAGATGCCGCTGATCGACTCCGGGCCATGCTCCTCCGCGAAATGCCGGCGGCGCAGCGGCTTGGATTCGCCGTCGAGGAGGTGAGCGAGGCCGGCGTGCGGCTTGGCGCCTCCTTCGACATCAATCGCAATCATCAGGGCACCGCCTTCGCCGGCAGCGTGAACGCGCTCGCCACGCTCGCGGGCTGGGCCGTCGTGTGGCTGACGCTGCAGGACGCCGGGATCGAGGCCAATGCGGTGCTGCAGGACAGCGAAATCCGATATCTTCATCCCATCATGACTGACTTCTCCGCCATCTGCTCATTTCCGTCCGACGCCGAGCGCACGGCGCTGCTCAGCGCCGTCACCCGCCACCGGCGCGGCCGCGTGCCGGTCCAGGTTGACGTGATTGCCCACAATGCAACCGTCGCCCGGTTCCATGGGCGATATGTGGCCCTGCTGGGCGACGGGCGGGTTACTCCGTGAAGCGGATCGCCTTGCTCACCGCCGCGGTGGTAGGTGCGGCCGGATGCGCCATCGCGCCGCGCCGGATCGAGAATCCGCCGGTCGGGCCGCTGCCTGACTCGCAGCGCGTCGAGATCTGGCGGGACGGCAGCCGTACCATGGTGCGCCGCCTCAGCGTGGATGGCGATTCCCTCCGCGCGGTGCCCGAGCCGGCGCCGGTGGACTGCGATTCCTGCCAGGTGCACTATGCCGTGAGCGAAGTGGACTCGCTCCGCTATCCCCGGAACGACCACGCGGCCGCGGTGGCCACGGCGGTCCCGATCGCAGTGCTCAGCGCGGTCACCTTCATCTGGGGCATGGCCGGCAGCAACTGAGGAGGACGCATGCGTTGCTTCATCGCCGTTATCGCAGCCGCGCTTGGCATGACCGGCTGCTCGCAGCAGGCGGACCCGCCCATCTGCACCGCACTCTACGCCTATGGCCTGACGGTCACCGCGGTCGACGCGTCCAACGGCGACTCGCTCACCGTCGCACCCATGGGCATCGCGCGCGAGGGCGAGTTCAGCGACACAATGGAGGTTTTCGGGAATCGCCTCATGGGTGCGGGCGAACGCGCCGGCACCTATGACATCACGGTGACCGCCCCGGGCTACGCCCGCTGGGACACCACCGGTATCGTGGTCACCGCCGACGAGTGCCACGTGCACGGCGTGGGGTTGACCGCTCGGCTTGCGCCGGAAGGGTGAGTACAGCGCCGGGCGCCTGACGTCTTAAACCCTACGCCCTACGCCCTATGCCCCATGACCCACGCCCCGCCCACGAAGACAACGCCGGCGTGCGAATACCGCCGCCGCTGATCTTCATGTTTCCACTGGTGGCCGGACTGATTCTTCACCGGCTCTGGCCGCTGGCCAGCGTGCCTCCCTCGGCGGGGATGATCATCCGGCGAGCTGGTGCCGTCCTGATTGTCCTCGCCCTCGCGCTCACTTACTGGGCCATCTTCTCGTTCCGGCGGATGGGAACCTCGGTCGTGCCGGTGTACCCTGCCAGGGCACTGGTCCTGCGGGGGCCGTACCGTTTCAGCCGTAATCCGATGTACGTCGCCATGGCACTGCTCTACTTCGGTATCTGCTGCTGGGCACTGGCGCTCTGGCCGCTCTTGTTCCTGCCGTTCGTCCTCATCATCATCCAGAGGTCGGTGATCGGCCGTGAAGAGGCCTATCTCGTCCGTCGCTTCGGCGACGACTACCAGCGTTACCTTTCCCAGGTCCGGCGCTGGCTCTGAACCACCGGGAGAGAGGTCCCATGCCCGATATTCGCTTGCTGATCAGCATCGCACGTGAGCCGAGGGATGTCTTCAGCCTGGTGGCGGGGGCGACGGGGTTCACCAGCTGGTGGAGCAACGATGTCGCGCTCAAGTCTGATGGCGCCATCGAAGTGGGCGTGGCGGACCGGGCGCAGGTGTACCGCCTCCGCCCCGAGACGATGGTGATGCCGGCGCGCGCCGCCTGGATGGTGGAAACCGGTGCGGAGTGGGCCGGGACCTCGCTGGTATTTGACCTCACGCCGGATGAGTCGGGGACCCGTCTCCTGTTCACACATACCGGGTGGGGCAGGGTGAGCGACGCTTTCCTGGAGTCGAGCGCCATGTGGGGAGCGCTGCTCTTCCGCCTCAAGGAGGCGGCGGAGAGTGGGACGGAGCACCCGCTGTTCAGCCGCGCCAGCCCGGCGCGTGGCTGAGCAGAAGCTCCAGAACCCCGGGCTCTTCAATGCCCTGGCCATCGTGGCCATCATCCTGGGCCTGGCCTACACTGTCACGGGGATCGCCGGGCTCCTGCGCGACCCTCCACCGCCGGCCGCCGGGGTGCTGACCGGGTTCGGGGTGGCGGTGAGCGGGCTGGGGGTGTGGCTTCGCAGGTTTGTCAGGACGGGCGGGACGGGCGGGACGGGCGGGAACGCCAAGCGCTGAAGGCTGAAAGCTAAACGCCGAAGTCCGAATGAATTGCGTTCGGCCTTCGGCGTACGACTTACGACCTGCGACTTACGACCCGAAATGGGGTCCCACGCCGGTGACCCTGCACCGAACCCTGCTCCAATTGCCCGCGGATCCAGTGAGACTGACGGCCACCGGCGTAGGCGCGTGTCCCCAGAGCAGGAGACGACGGGGGTGGGAAGGGACACACAGCGGACCCGGGACGCGGGACGCGGGCGACCCCGGATCACGATTTCAGGGCCCGGAGGAGACCGTGCAGAAGTCGCCCCGTCTGGCCGACTCGATCGAGGGCGTCTGTCAGGGGCTCAGCACTTGCGAAACTCAGCCGTTGAGCCAGCAGGCACTGGCTTTCGACTTCGTGCAGTGAACCACGTGCAACTCGAAGGAACGCCGCCAGTTCCCTGTCGGTCCCGCGCCCTGATCCTTCGGCAATATTGGACATCACGGACACAGCCGCACGGCGGATCTGCGCCGTGAGCCCAAAGCGCTCTGCGGCGGGGAATTCGGTGGTGAGGCGATAGACAGCCACGGCAAGTTCCTGACTGGCTTGCCATGCCTCCAGGCGACGAAAGTCGGTCATGCCCCAATCTTGCGTGCCGAGCCGGAAACCTCGGTAGCGCGAAAACTCCGAACGTACCAACTTCCCTCGTCCCCCGCGTCTCGAGTCCTGAGTCCCGAGTCCAAAATGGGCCGCTCCATTCTCGCCATCTTCCTCGGCTGGGCCGCGTCACTGGTCGTGATCGTGCTGGTGGAAGCGGCGAGTCACCAGCTCTTTCCGCTCCCACCCGGCACCGACGTCTGGAACCCGGCCGACCTGGCGCAGGGTCCAGCGATTCCGACTGGCGCTCTCGCGCTGGTGCTCGCTGCGTGGGCACTGGGAGCGCTGGCCGGAGGTTTCCTGGCCGGCCGGCTGGTGTCGAAGGGGCAGGTCCGCCATGCCCTGCTGGTCGCCGCCGTGGTGCTCGGCTCCGCCGTCTGGACCATGCTGACCATTCCGCATCCGGCATGGATGTGGGTCGCTGCCGTGCTGCTGGTGCCCGCCGGCGGGTGGCTGGGTGGGAGGCTGGCCGCCGGGATGGCGCAGGGGGGAGTTGAGGGTTAAGAGTTAAGAGCTGAGAGCTAAGAGCTAAGAGCTTAGCACTCAGCGCTTAGCGCTCAGCGGTTCGTATTCACTCCCAACCCTCCCAACCCCCATGCCCATCCACGAAGCCGCCCTCCACCGCTCCCGCCGACATCGCATGATTGCCGGCGTCATCGGCGGAATCGCGGAATATTTCGACAAGGACCCCACCCTGCTGCGGGTCCTCTATGTGCTGGTGTCAGTGATCTCGGCGGCGTTTCCCGGGATCTTTGTGTACATCCTGCTCTGGATCATTATTCCAGAGCGCGCTGAATGAGCTGCGAGCTGCGAGCTGAGAGCTGAGAGCTGAGAGCTGAGAGCCAGGCGACTGTACCGCTCGTAGCTCATAGCTCATAGCTCGTAGCTCATAGCTCGTAGCTCACAGCAGGAGAATCCGTGCGTACGATCTTCATTCTGTCACTCCTCCTGACCGCATGCAGCTCCACCGAATTGCACGCGCCGGCGAGTGGCGGCCTGATCGAGGGGAGTGTCCTCACGTCACAGGGCGAACCGGTCGCAGGGGCCATGGTCATGGTGGAGGCGCACCGGGCTCCCTTTGCGCCGGTCCTGGCTCAGGATTCAGCGGTGACCGATGCCGATGGGCGATTCAGGATAGCCCTCACCAGCAGCGAGCTACTGGACGCCGATGCCGTGGTTGCCGTGGAGGTGCATCCGCCCGCCTCCGCGCCACTCGTCGGCGTGGATACCTCTGCCGTGGCCGTGCGCTTCACGCCGGCTTCGCCGCCCACCGACACGACCCGCCTGACGTTCCGCCTGCCCTACAAGCCCGACTGACATGCCCGACATCGGCTTCACCCATCTCTTCTTCGACATCGGCGGCGTGCTCGGCACCAATGGATGGGATTCGGGAGATCGCGCCGCCGCGCGACAGGAGTTCGGCATCGAGGATGACATGGAGGCCCGGCACGAAGAGGTACTGGGCGACTGGGAGACCGGGCAGCTGGACTTCGACGAATACCTGGACGTGACCGTGTTCTACCGCCCTCGCGAATTCTCGCGCGAAGCATTCGTGGCCTACATGCTGGGACGCAGCCAGCCGGACAAGGCGACAATCGCGCTGGTCGAGCGGCTGCATGCCACCGGTCGCGTCACGCTGATGACGATGAACAACGAGTCGGAGCTGCTCAACATCCATCGTATCGCGTCATTCGGATTGCGGCCGTATTTTGCCGCATTCCTCAGTAGCTGCTGGCTCGGGGTCCGGAAGCCGGCGCGCCGGTTCTTCCAGCGAGGCCTGGCGCTGGCCCAGGCGGACCCGGCCCGGTCGCTCTTCGTCGACGACCGCCCCCAGAACCTCGCTCCCGCGGCCGCCCTCGGCATGCAGACGGTGCATTTCACGGGAGCGGGGGAGTTGGAGGGGGCGCTGAGACAGTTGACGCTCCTGTGAATGGTCGACGGTCGACCGTAGACCGCAGACCGTAGACCGTCGACCGTAGACCGTTGACCGTCGACCCAAGAAGGATCTCCCATGCCCCCCAAGCACTTCCAAGGCCTCCGCACCGCCAAGTACAGCGCGCGCGACATCACAGCGGCGCGCGAGTGGTATCGCAAGGTGCTGGAGATCGACCCCTACTTCGACGAACCGTTCTACGTTGGCTTCAACGTGGGCGGGTTTGAGCTGGGCATCACGCCCGATGAGCATGCCATGCACGATCGCGCCGAAGCCGGCATTGCCTACTGGGGCGTAGCCGATGCAGCGGCGGCGTACGCGCGGCTGATCGAGCTGGGTGCCACCGACCACGAACCGGTGCAGGACGTGGGTGGCGACATCAAGATCGGCTCGGTGCGCGATCCTTTCGGCAACCTGCTGGGCGTGATCGAGAATCCCTCGTTCCATGTCGAGGCCACGTGAGCCAACGGGAGTACGTGGATGCCAGCGGCATTCCGTGGACTTTTGTCGAGCGCAAGCGGGTGCGCCGGGAAGAGGCGGATCGCTTTGTGGTGATCATGGCGTGTTCAGCGTTCGAAACCCGTGTCATCCGGTGCGAGCGGGAGCAGTGGGACACGGAATCCCCGGACTACGCCGCACTGCTCGCCATGTCTCTCCCGGCCGGTGGCTCACGGGGCCCCCACGCCGAGCCGGACACCGAGCCCGACACCCCGACCGAGGACTTCTACTTCCAATGAGACGCTTGCCCGGAGCCCTGCTGCTGGCGGCGCTTGCAGCCTTCCCGTGCGCCCCTGCCTTCGCGCAGGGCGCTCCCTACGCGGTCGCGGGTCAGGCCACCACCGACTCCGCACTCATCCATGAGATCCGCAATGAGCTGGTGAGCCGCATGGAGAAGGCGGGAGTGCCGGGCGCGTCCATCACTGTGGTGCGCGACGGGAAGGTGATCTGGAGCGAGGGATTCGGCTGGGCGGATGTGGAACAGCGCGTGCCCGTCACCGCTCTCACCCGCTTCCGGGTGGGCAGCGTCTCCAAGCCGATGACCAGCGTGGCGGTGGGGCTGCTGGTGGACGCGCACAAGCTGGATCTCGATGCACCGGTGCAGCGCTACGTGCCCTCGTTTCCGAAGAAGCGCTGGCCCATCAGCACTCGTCTTGTGGCGGGCCACCTGGCCGGCATCCGCCACTACAGGGGCGACGAGTTCCTGATGAAGGAACACTTCGCCAACGTGATGGACGGACTCAAGATCTTCGAGAACGATTCACTACTGTTCGAGCCGGGGACGAAGTTTTCATACTCGAGCTACGGCTGGAACCTGGTGAGCGCGGTGGTGGAAAAGGCGAGCGGGATCCCATTTCTCCGCTTCATGCAGGACAGTGTCTTCGCACCGCTGGGGATGACGCATACCGTCGCCGACTACGTGGACAGCATCGTGCCGTTCCGGGCGCGCTGGTACACCGGCTCCGCCGACAGCGGTGTGGTGAACGCGCCTTATGTGGACAACAGCTACAAGTGGGCCGGCGGCGGGTTTCTTTCCACCACCGAAGACCTGGTGCGGTTCGGCGAGGGGTTGCTGGAAGGGAAGCTCCTGGCCGACTCCACCCGCCGTCTGCTCTGGACGCCGCAGTTGATGAAGGACGGCAATCGTTCGGAGTATGGCATCGGCTGGTTTGTGGGGAAGGACAAGCAGGGCCGCACCCGGGTGAGCCATTCCGGCGGCTCGGTGGGTGGCACCGCGTATCTCGTGATCTACCCCGAGCAGCATGTCATCGTCGCCCTGCTCTGCAACAGCGATGCGTCGTTCGTGGGAAGGGCGCCGGGGATTGCGGAGAGGTTTGTGAAGTGAGGCGGGATGGGCGGGATGGGCGGGATGGGCGGGATGGGCGAACCG
>CBINCZ010000064.1:0-8941 GCA_966249295.1 uncultured Gemmatimonadales bacterium | reverse complement strand
GTGTGCTGGCGCGCGGCGTGGCGGCGCCTTCGGCGCTCGTGCCATTCCGGCTGAGCGTGAGGTTGGCCTGCGCCCGCGCCAGCGCGGGATTCAGCTCGATGGCACGCTTGGCGGCGGCACGCGCTTCCGTGTGCTGCCCCATGTCGCCGTACACGAACGCCAGCAGGTAGTGCGCGTCGGCGTACTCGGGGTTGCGGCCCACGGCGCCCTGCAGCGCGGCGAGCGCCGGCTCGTTGAGCCCGCGGTTATAGAGCGTCTCGCCGTAATAGAAGAGAGCCACCGCGCTTCCGGGATCTCGCCGGCACGCCTCGGCAAACCATTCGGTAGCTTCCTCCACCCGGCCGCGGGCACGCTCACTCAGCCCCAGCTGCACCAGCACCGCCACATCGCCGGGATGACGCGCGAGCAGCGCCTCGAACTCGGCGGCCGCCTGGTCGTGCTGGCCCAGCGAGGCATAGACCCGCCCCAGTTCCCAGCGCGCGTCGCGGTCGTCGGGATTGGCCCGCAGGCGGCCCTGCAGCTCCGCCACGCGATGGTCGTAGTGGCCGCTTTCGCGGTAGGCGATCTCCAGGTTGGCCTGCGCGATGCTCATGCGCGAGTCGAGCTCGAGCGCGCGCTGGAAGGCGGCAACCGCTTCGGGGATCAGGCCCTTGTGGTAGTAGAGGACACCGAGGTTGTTGTGCGCGCCCGCGTCTGCGGGGTCGATACGCCGAGCGAACGACCGCAGCGCCGACAGGTCATGTTCGGACAGAACGGGCGCCGGCATCGAACGACCTACGGCAGGCGGATGGCGTCGAAGATGGCGCGGAGCGAGGGCATGTCGGGAAGGAGGAGGAAGTGCCCGCTGAGCGACTCGCGCTCCTTGCCCACCTGGAACGACGTCTCCACGCAGAAGACGTAGTCCCGTTCCTGGCCGAAGTTCAGGTACGTGCTGGTGATCACGGCGGCGCTCTGGTCTACCACCAGGCCCGGCACCGACGGCACCAGCATCATGCCCATGAAGTCGCTCAGCGCGTTGAGGTAGGCACTGACCAGGATGTTGCCGACTTCCTTGAGGCCGCTCTGCTCCATCTCGCCGAACGACTCGGTGCTGCCGTCGTCACGGCGGAAGAGGATGTCACACAGTCGTCGCGCCGCTTCGTCGGGAAACAGGATCAGCGTGCGGCCGGTGAGGTCGCCCATCATCTGCATCAGCACGGCGGCCACGACCGTGTCGGGAGCGCCGAGGAGGTCGGCCACTTCCTCGAGGGGCCGCACATTGACCTCGGGCACGCTGATCATGATGGTGCGGTTGGTCATCTGGGAGAGGGCGGTGGCCGCATGGCCCGCGCCGATGTTGGCAACCTCGCGCAGCGCGTCCAGTTGCAGATCCTTGAGCCCGCGGGCGTCGTCCATGCGCTCCTCGTGTCAGACCAGCGCGGCGGCGTCGAGAATCAGCGCCGGCGCCCCGTCCGCCAGAATGGTGGCCCCCCCGAAGAACGTCGGCATGTCGCGCGGCGCCTCGAAGGGTTCAACTACGATGTCCTGCTGGCCCAGCAGGCGGTCCACAATCAGGGCCGTCCTTCGTTCCCCAACTTCCAGGATGATGCCCGGCCGGCGCGGCGGCGCCTCGCCTCCGGCGTGCACCAGGTCGCGCAAGTGCACCGTGGGGATGGCGCGCTCCCGGACCACCAGCGCCTGCCGGTCGCGAACGGCCGTCACCCGCTGAAGGTCGAAATCCACCGTCTCCGCCACGTACGCGATCGGCACCGCGTAGCGTTCCTCGCCGACGCCCGTCAGCAGCGCGCGCACGATAGCGAGCGTGAGTGGCACCCGGAGCGCAAACGTCAGCCCCTTGCCCTCGCTGGCCGTGACGGTGAGGGTGCCGCCGAGGGCCCGCGTCCGGGTCATGGCCACGTCCACTCCCACCCCCCGCCCGGACACGCCGCTCACCGCTGCAGCCGTGCTGAAGCCGGGACGGGCAAGCATGCGCAACAGCAGGTCGTCGGTGAGCGTGGTCACCGCCGGGTCGATGAGCCCGTCCCGCTTGCCCCGGTCGAGCATGCGCTCCCGGTCGATGCCCCGCCCGTCATCGGAGACACGGATGACAACCGTGTTCCGCTCGCGTGCCGCGCTCACCACCACCCTGCCCTCGGCCGGCTTGCCTCGCGCCAGCCTTTCCTCCGGCGATTCCAGGCCGTGGTCCACCGCGTTGCGGATGAGATGCAGGAGGGGATCGCCGATCTCGTCCAGCACGGCGCGGTCGAGCTCGATGTCACCCCCTTCACTCTCGAAGCGGGCCTGCTTGCCCAGCTCGCGCGCGAGGTCGCGCACCACGCGGGGAAAGCGGTCGAACACTTCGGCCACCGGGCTCATGCGGGCCAGCAACACTTCCGACTGCAGGTCACCCACGAGGCGCGAGACCTGGTCCGCCACGCCGCCGAGGTCGGGATCATCGCGGCGCGCGGCCAGCTCGACCAGCCGATTGCGCGCCACCACCAGCTCACCCACCTGGTTCATGAGTATCGAGGCGCGTGAGGTCGATCCGGATCTGGCGGCGCAGGCCCGCTGTTGCCTCGCCGGCCGCAGCAGCACCGTCGGTGACCGTCACGCTCTCGACGTCGCCCGCGCTCCGGATGGCGGCCTCGATGGCGGCGACACTCGCATCACCCGCCAGTCGGAAGGTGAACCGGCCGTCGAAATCGTCCCGCTCGAACATGGCGATGCCAGGACGGATGTCGGAGACACCGCCCAGCGGCTCGACCTTGCGCAGGGCGAGCATGGCGCGGCCGCCCCGCACGGGGGCATCAGGCCGGATGCTGACCGACACCAGCCGGCTGGCTGGGACCACGCGCTCCGCCTCGACGGCCGATGCGCGGGTCGCGCCCGCCGGGGCGGCCGCTGCGACCGCCGCATCGAGCTCGGCCATCAGCGCGGCGTCCTCAGCGGCAACCGTGGTGAGCCCGGCACCGGCGCGCCCCACCGCCGCCGTAATGCCGTCGACCGAGCTGAAGAGCAGCTGGATCAACGCCGGCGTCGCGGGCACGCGCCCGGCGCGCACCGCGTCGAGCAGGTTCTCGGTGCCGTGCGCCAGTCCGGAGACGGCGTCGTAGCCCATGGTGGCGGCCATCCCCTTGATAGTGTGGATGGCGCGGAACAACCCGGCTACCGGCTCGGCCGCCGCAGGGTCGCGCTCCCATTCGAGCAGGTACTGATTGCAGGAGGAGAGATGCTCGCGACTCTCGGCGAGGAAGAGTGCCGCGTATTTCGAGAGATCCATCGGATCAGCCAAGTACGCGCTGGACGGCCTCGAGCACGCGGGACGGCTGAAACGGCTTGACCACGAAATCCTTGGCACCGGCCTGGATGGCCTCGACGACGAGCGCCTGCTGGCCCATGGCGCTGCACATCAGGATCTTGGCGTCGGGATCGTCCTTGCAGATGGCCCGCACGGCATCGATGCCGCCCATATCGGGCATCACGATGTCCATGGTGACCAGGTCCGGCTTGAGCTGGTGATACTTGTCGACGGCTTGCACGCCGCTCTCGGCTTCGCCCACGACCTCGAAGCCAGCCTGCGTGAGAATATCACTGATCATGGTGCGCATGAAGATGGCATCATCGCAGACCAGCACGGTATGACCCACGAACCACCTCCGTTACGGTCAGTTTTTCAGCAGCCAGGCCGGGTCAGCCCGAAGCGGCTCGCTCGGTCGGCAGCAGCGGAGCGCAGAGCGCATCCAGCTCCAGGATGATGAAGTGATCCCCCTGGTGCCGGGCGACGGCGCGCACGACCGAGGGATCCACGCCGGGCAACTGCTCTTTCGGCGCCACCGCCGAATCCGGCAGGGTGAGGAAGTCCCGGACCTCACCCACCTCGAGCCCGATCAACCGTCCGGCGGCCTGCAGGACCAGGATGGCCCCTTCATCGCCCGGGCGGCGCGACTGGTGGAGCAGCTCGTGCGCATCCAGCACCGTGAGGAGTGCGCCACGCACGTTGACCAGCCCGGCGACCGCTGCCGACACCCCCGGAATCCGAGTAGCCCCCATTCGGGGCAGGATCTCCCGCACAATCCCTGCCGGGGCCCCGCAGCGGAGGTCACCGACCCGAAAGACGACGGCGTGCAAAACAGGGGAATCAGGCATCTCTATTGAAGAAACGAAGATACCGAAGGGGCTCATCCTGAGCAACAACTTCTGAGTCGGCGGCGAGCCTCAGGGCGGGCATGAGATCGGCCGGCCAATCCGCTTGAAATTCAAGGGCTTCCCCGCTTTCGGGGTGGCGAAATGCCAGACTGGCGGCGTGGAGCGCCTGGCGCGGGGTGGCGCGTTCGATCCGTTCGGCCAGCGCCCGGGCCGCACCGCTGATCCGCCGAGCCCCTCCCCCACCGTAGACCTGGTCCCCGACGACCGGGTGGCCGACATGTTCCAGATGGACGCGAATCTGGTGGGTTCGCCCCGTCTCGAGGTCCACCCGCAGGAGTTCACACGACTCGAAGCGCGCAACCACCCGCGCCTCCGACCGCGCTGCCCTCCCACCGTGCGTAATGGCCATCCGCTTCCGGTTGGCAGCCGCGCGCGCGATTGGCGCGTCAATGCGCATGGGAGACTCCGGCAGGTGTCCCCACGCCAGGGCTGCGTAGGCACGATGCACTCGCCGGGCGGCGATCTCCCGGCTCAGGCGGCGGTGGGCGTTATCCGTCTTGGCCACAATCATGAGTCCCGAGGTGTCGCGATCGAGCCGATGCACGATGCCAGGGCGGCCGGCGGCTCCGCCGGCGAGCGTGAGTCCGCGCGCGACGAGCGCATTGACGACGGTGTCGTCCCAATGCCCCGGGGCAGGATGCACCACGAGGCCCGCGGGCTTGTTGAGCACGGCCAGTGCGTCGTCTTCGTAGACGATCTCGAGGGGGATGTCAGCCGGAACAAGCTGGCGCGGCGGTTCGGCGTCGGGCAGCCGGACTTCAACGTGATCGCCGGCGGCGAGGACGCGAGAAGCGCGGACGGCGGCGCCGTTGACGCTCACCTGCTGTGCGGCGAGCAGCCGGGCGACCTGGGTGCGGGAGAGCTGAAGCTGGTCGGCCAGGAATCGGTCAATGCGCTCGGTCGCCTCGACCAGCACGCAGAAACCGATCGCCGGCACGGGCGGGTTCAGGGCGAAGGGGGCGACTGGGCCGGCGCCGACTCGGCGCGTCGCGCGTCCTCACGCCAGAGCGACAGCGCCAGTGCAATGGCCCCGCAGGTGACGCCCGAATCGGCGATATTGAACGTGGGCCAGCGATGGATGCCGATGCCGACGTCAAGGAAGTCGGTGACGCCCTGCGCAGTGCGGATCCGGTCCACCAGGTTGCCAGCCGCGCCACCGGCCACGAGGCCGAGGGCGAGCTGGCGGATCCAGTCCCCGGGCGGTGTGCTGCGCGAGAAGCGGATGAGCAGCACCACCGCGAGGATGGCGATGCCCATGAAGATCCAGCGGGAATAGCTGCCCAGGTGGAGGCCGAAGGCCGCGCCCTGGTTGAAGACCAGGTGCAGCCGCACCCAGTCGCCCAGGACGTTGACCGTCCGGCCGTCCCCCAGCAATGACTCGGCGAGGTATTTCGTCACGGCGTCGAGCGCGAGAACGAGCGCCGCCGCCGCCGCGAACACCTGCCGGTCATTTCCGCTTCGCATCCTCTTCCTTCTCCTTGCAGGAAATGCAGAGCCGCGCGTGCGGCAGGGCATCGAGCCGCTCGAAGTTGATCTCCTGGCCGCAATTGTGGCAGTGCCCGAACTTTTCGGGGCTCGAATACATCCGCCGCAGTGCCTCGTTGACGTGCCAGAGGTAGCGCCCCTCCTGCGAGGCGAAGAGGAACTGTTTCTCGCGCTCCATGGCGTCGGTCCCCTGGTCCGCCATGTGGAAGGAGTCAGAGCTGAGGTCGCCATCGGCGCCCTGGAGCGACGCATTGAACGACTCATCGTAGTAGCCCAGTTCCTTCATGACCCGGGCTCGCTCCTCAAGGAGTCGCTTCTCAAGATGGGCCAGTTGCTTCTTGTTCATGCTGCATCCACTGGTTGGGGGTCGGAGCGACCGTCCGGCAGCTCGTACCGCGTGAGACCTACCATGAGCGTCGCGTCGTCCAGCTGGACACGCTGCTCGAGATCGGGCTTCGGCGCGCGGGCGCCGAAGTCCAGTTGCCGCGCCAGCACCTCCTCGCCGATAGTAGCGGCATGGGGACGCAGCGCATCAAGCACGGCGGCGTCGCCGTCCACGTACAGCGCAATCCGCGAGGTGTACTCCAGGCCGGCTTCCTTGCGAAGCCGCTGCACCCGGTTCACCATCTCGCGAGCCAGCCCTTCGGCGCGCAGGTCCTGATCCAGTTCCGGATCGAGCGCCGCGACGAAGGGGCCGTCGCTCTGCACCAGCCAGTCGCTGGCTACTTCGCGCTCAACCGTAAGATCATCCGGCTCGATGGTGAGGGTCTCGCCTGCGAATTCAAGCGAGGCCGCACTGCCCTCCTCGAGCGTGCGCAACGCGTCGGCGGGAAGCTGCGCCATCGCGGCCGCAACGTCGGGGGTCCGCTTGCCAAACCGCTTCCCCAGCGCGCGGAAGTTCGGCCTGGCCCGGAGCCGCACCAGCTCGGTGTCCGACTCCACGACCTCCACCTGCTTCACGTTCACCTCGGACGCGAGCAGCGTGAGGAGTGCATCGAAGTCCTGGCCCCGCACCGTGGCGGGCACCGCCACCTGCATCCGCGCCAGTGGCTGCCGCACGCGGAGGTTGGCCGTCTCGCGCGCCGCGCGCGCGAGGGTCGCCAGCCGGCGCACCGCATCCATCGCCCGCTCCAGTGCCTCATCGCGCTCGGCGGGTTCCGGAAACGGTGCGAGATGGACGGCGGTTCCCGTGAGCGCACGGTGCAACCAGTCGGACGCGAACGGCGCCGCCGGTGCGAGCAGTCGCGCCACCGTCACCAGCGAATCGTGCAGCGTGGCCACCGCCGCGGCATCGGGCTCGCGGTCGGGCGCCCAGAAGCGTGCCCGGTTGGTGCGCACGTACCAGTTGCTGAGGTCGTCCACCACGAAATCCATGATGGCGCGCGTGCCGGTGGTGACGTCGTATCCATCCCACGCCGACCGAACCGTCGCCACGGTGGAGGCAAGCCGACTGCGGATCCAGCGGTCGGCACGCAGCGCCTCGCCGGTCTCCACCGGCACGGTGTCGCCGGCGTAGCGGCGGAAAAACTCGTAGGTGTTGCGCAGGGTGTTGAGGAAGCCACCCACCACGTCCGGGATGGCGCGCGCGTCGAACCGCTTGGGCAGCCAGACCTGGCTCGCAGCCAGGAGGTAGAGCCGCACCGCGTCGGCACCGTACTCGTTCACCACCGCCCAGGGCTCGACGATGTTGCCCCGGCTCTTGGACATCTTCTGCCCCTGCGCGTCCAGCACCATCTCATTGACGATCACGTGCCGGTAGACCGGCCGGTCGAACGCCGTCGTGGCGATGGCCAGCAGGGAGTAGAACCAGCCGCGTGTCTGGTCCACCCCTTCGCAGATGAAATCAGCCGGGAAGTGCCGGTCGAATTCCTCGCGATGCTCAAACGGATAGTGCCACTGGGCGTATGGCATCGAGCCGGAGTCGAACCAGGTGTCGATGACCTCCGGCGTGCGGCGCATGGTGCCTCCGCACTGACAACGCCAGGTGATCTCGTCCACCTGCGGCTTGTGAGGATCGACATCGGCGGGCAGCTCCCCGCCCTGGCGTGCCGCGAGGTCGGCAAACGAGCCGATCACCTCGACGTGCTGCTCGTCCTGGTCGCAGACCCAGACGGGCAGCGGCGTGCCCCAGTACCGATCGCGCGACAGCGCCCAGTCCACGTTGTTCTCGAGCCACTCGCCGAACCGGCCGGCGCCCACCTCGGGCGGATGCCAGTCGACCTGTGCGTTGAACTCGAGCATCCGCTCCTTCACCATCGACGTGCGCACGAACCAGCTGTCGCGCGCGTAGTAGATCAGCGGGCTGCGGCAGCGCCAGCAGTGCGGATAGCTGTGCGCGTGCGGGACGGTCAGGTGCCACCGCCCGTCGGTCTTGAGGCGCTGGATGATGAGGTCGTTGGTCTCGCGGGCGGTGACGAGGCGGCCTTCCATTTCAGGCCAGCTGGTGCCCTCGAAGGTGCCGTCGGCCGCAACCGGCCGCACCAGGGCGAGCCCATGCTCACGCCCCGCTGCGTGGTCGTCCGCACCGAACGCCGGCGCCATGTGCACCAGTCCCGATCCGTCGTCGGCGGAGACGAAGTCTGCCGGCACCACCACGCCGGACACCCGGTCGTCGGGCAGCGGCACCACATCGAGCGGACGGGTGTACTTGAGGCCAACCAGGTGGCGCCCGGGGTACGTGCGCTCCGGCCCCAGGTCCTGGAAGGCGGGCGCGCCCTTGGCGGAGGAGCTGGGCAGCGCATCGCGCGCGACGGCGAGGATGAACACACGGTTGCCGACCCGATATTCGCCGTACTCGAGCTCGGGGTGCACCGCCACGGCCACGTTGGACAGCAGCGTCCATGGCGTGGTGGTCCACACCAGCAGCTCCCTGCCGCTGCCATCGGCGAGCGGGAACGTTACGTAGACCGAGTTGGTGGTGACGTCTTCGTACCCCTGGGCCAGCTCGTGACTGGAGAGCACGGTGCCACAGCGGGGGCAGTACGGCAGCACGCGGTGACCGCGATAGAGCAGCTTGCGCTCATGCAGGCGGTGCAGCAGCCACCAGACAGTCTCGACGTATTCCTTGTGGTACGTGACGTACGGGTGCTCGTAATCGAGCCAGTACCCGATCCGGTCGCTCAGCGCTTCCCAGTCTTCCTTGTACTTGAAGACCGAGGCACGCGCTCGCCGATTGAACTCGGCGACGCCGAAATCCTCGATGGCCTTCTTGCCGGAAAGCTGCAACTCCTTCTCGACCTCGATCTCGACCGGCAGGCCGTGGGTGTCCCAG
>CBINCZ010000063.1:0-9039 GCA_966249295.1 uncultured Gemmatimonadales bacterium | reverse complement strand
TGGCGGTGAGGCCGAACTTCTTGTACTCGGAGTTGAGCACCGACTGCTGGACCATCTGGTCCCAGACCTGGTTGCGAATGGCGGTCTGGTCTTCCAGGGTCAGCTGGCCCGGCGACTGCTGCTGCGCGAGCTGGGTCTGCTGGGAGACCAGCGACTCGTAGGTGCGCGCGCTGATGGACTTGCCACCAATCTTTCCGACGTTCATGGAGCCGCCGAAGGCGCTCCAATCCACGCCGGTCAGGAGGAAGATGACCATCAACAGCGTGAAGACCACCACGGCCGCCGCCTTGGCGGCGCGACTGCGAAAGAGCTGGATCATAGGGCGGACCGGCCACTCCGAACGTTGGGAAAAAGAGCCCTAAGCATAAGCGCGACAACGGGAAAAGTGAAGCTGGCGGGTGCGTGGCGCAGTTGACACAGGTGCGCACCGTCGCTAACGTGTCTTGAAGCCCCACAACGACTTACGGCGCCACCTGCAGGCCCCTTACCAAATCTGACCGGAATCGAGATGTCCACCAGCGAGATCGCCAAGCTCGAGAGCCGTTGGCGCGAAAACCGGCAGGGGCTGTCCTTCGCGCCGCTTGCCGAGGCCTACCGCAAGATGGGCGACCCGGGCCGGGCCCTCGAGGTTCTGGGTGAGGGGCTCGCCGTCAATCCCAACTACATCCCCGCCAGTATTGTCCTGGGCCGTTGCCACCTCGATCTGGGCGACGACGCGAACGCCGAGACGGCGTTCCGTCGGGTGCTCGAACTGGACAACGAAAATGTGATCGCGCTCCGCTCGCTGGCGGAAATCGCCGAGCGGGGAGGGCGGATCGGCGAGGCGCGTGAGCTGCTGCAGACCCTCCTTACCGTTGATCGCGGCAACGACGAGGCCCGGGCCCAGCTGGCTTCCCTAGAGTCCACCGGTGACACAGATGACGAGGACGCCGCAGACGGCTCCCAGGTCGCGACCGGATACGTCTCGGAAGATCAGGAAGAGCTCGGGCAGGCCCCGGCACCCGCCGCCGCTGCCGAGCCCTGGGATGACGAGGCATCCGACGACTGGACGCCTGAGGAGCCGTCGGTTGCTGACCCGGATTCATCGGTGGCATCTGAGGAACCTGCGTCATCGGTGGACTCCCCTTCGGATTCCTTGACGTCGTCCACTCAGTCGGCGGATTCGCTCGAGGACGACTGGATTCCCGATCCGGAGCCGTTCACGCCCGAGCCCGTCGAGCGCGACGAATCCATCCAGCTGCAGGAACACCTCACGCCGCAGCAGGACGTGGCGCCGCTCGA
This sequence comes from uncultured Gemmatimonadales bacterium, assembly GCA_966249295.1. Taxonomy (GTDB): domain Bacteria; phylum Gemmatimonadota; class Gemmatimonadetes; order Gemmatimonadales; family GWC2-71-9; genus CAMLHP01. Next base: position 7,758 of record CBINCZ010000063.1, on the reverse strand, counting down.
CGACCTTGTGGTGGACGATGCCCCGCAGATCAGTGATGCTACCGCCGAGGCGGATACCATGGACGGCCTGGTGGGGCAGGACTTCGCCGAACAGGGGGCCGAGGTCGAGCCGCTGGAGGACCTGAAGACCGGGGCCGGCAGTCTGACCGAGTTCGACGACCTGGAACGCAGTACCGACCTCGAACTCACACCCAGCGATACCAACGAATTCCAGGTGCCGAGCGCGGCCGACGAACTCGCGGCCGACGTGGTGGATCAGGGCCAGAGCAACGACGACTGGATCACCAGCTCCGAGCCGCCGGAAGACTTCCCGTCACTCGAGTCGGAAGAGGCGGCTGTGGTGCCGGCGGAGAGTTCGCCGGCGAGCTTCGACACCGTCTCCGGCTCATTCGGCGCCGATGCGCTGGGCGACGCGAACGCGCCGCCGACGAATTCAGCCGACGACGAGTCTGAGGACGATGACGTTCTTCTCGAGGCAGACGAACCCTTGACCGAATCGGCCGAACCGGTTGCCGCACTCGGGGCGCTCGGTACCCTCGGAGAGGGCATCGAACTTGACTCGGCGGACGAGGTGGACGAGGCGGATGGGGCGGATGGGGCGGACTGGGATGAGGAGGCCGGCGACAGCGGGATGCCGGAGCTGGTCGTCACCGAGTCAATGGCCGATCTGTACCTCCGTCAGGGACATCGCAAGGAAGCGCTGGCGGTCTACCGGTTGCTCTACCAGCGCTCGCCCGACGACCTCCGCCTGCGTGAACGGGTGGATGAGCTCGAAACCGAAGTCGCGGCCGAGGTCTCCGGCGCGGACGAACCGCAGGCGATAGTGTCACTCGCGGCCGCGGATGCGGGCCGCACGGTTTCAGCGTTGTTCCGCAAGGTGCTCGGCGCGCCCCTGCCCGATCCGACCGGCAACTGGGAGGGTGCGGTCGCTCCGGCACCGCGTCCCCTCATGCAGGACCAGCCTGCCGGCGCACCGGACGCCGCAGCACCGACACGGCCCGCGGGCGATCACCTCTCGCTCAGCGACGTCTTCGGCGAGGACAGCTCTCCAGTTCCCCCAGCGGTCCCGGCAGCGCGCAACGCCTCCGAAGGTGACGTCTCCTTCGATGCGTTCTTCGGTGAGGGCGGTGGGGAGCAGTCGCGTTCCGCTGCATCGGCGCGCGATGACGACGACCTCGATCAGTTTCACACCTGGCTCCAGAACCTGAAGCGTTGATGCGCGTCGCCGTACTCAACGGCCCCAACCTGAACCTGCTGGGCACCCGCGAGCCAGACGTTTATGGCCGCAGTTCACTTGCCGACATCGAGCGGCGCGTCCGGCAGGCAGCGGGGCAGCTGGATGTCACGCTCGAATGGGCACAGTACAACAGCGAGGGTGACCTGGTTGGGGCGGTGCAGCAGCTGGCCGGGCACGCCGACGGCGCGCTCATCAACGCGGCGGCCTACACCCACACCAGTCTCGCCCTGCGCGATGCCGTCCTGGCCGTGCGGGTGCCGTTCGTTGAAGTCCATCTTTCCAACATCTTTGCGCGGGAATCGATCCGCCGGACCTCACTGCTGGCTGACCTGGCCATCGGCGTCGTGGCGGGCTTCGGCGGGCTGGGGTATGAACTCGGGCTCACGGCGCTCGTGAGCCACCTGCGTGAGCACTGACCAGCGACGCCTGCGCCTCGAGGCCGTGCGGGAGGTGCTGCAGCGGGACGGGATCGATGCGATGCTCGTGTCGCATCTTCCGAATATCCGCTACCTCACGGGCTTCACCGGCAGCTCGGCGTCGCTGGTCGTGTCGCAGCGAGGCGCCACGCTGGTGACGGACTTCCGTTATGCCTCGCAGGCGCCGGCCGAGGTGGGGAACGCCGCCCAAGTTGCCATCGACCGGGTCAATGTCTGGGAATTGCTCGGACGGGTGCTTGCCACGGAAGCGCCCCGAGCGCTCGGCTTTGAGGCGGCGCACGTCGTGGTTCAGGATGCCGAGCGGCTCAGCGGCCTCGGAAGCTTCCGGCTGGTTCCGCTCAGCGACACGGTCGAGCGCCTGCGGGCAGCCAAGGCGCCTGGTGAAGTGGCCGCCATCCGCCGGGCAGCGGAGCTGGCCCAGGCGGCGCTGGCGAAGATTCTGCCGGAGGTCCGGCCGGGCCTGACGGAACTGGCTGTGGCGGCCGCGCTGGAGGGAGAGCTGCGGCGTCGGGGGAGCGAGTGGCATCCGTTTCCGACCATCATTGCCGCGGGGCCGCGTTCCGCGCTGCCTCACGCCCGGAGCACCGCGCGCCCGATCGAGCGGGGCGACCTGCTGCTGCTTGACTTCGGCGCCCAGGTGGACGGATACTGTGCCGACCTGACCCGGGTGGCTGTGGTGGGAGCCCGTGCCGACGCTCGCCAGCGGGAGGTACACGCGGTGGTTCAGGCGGCGCAGGACCGCGCCATCAGCCAGGTCTCGGCGGGCATGACGGGACGCGAGGCCGACGCCCTTGCGCGCGAGGTGATCGCGGCCCGCGGGTTCGGCGAGATGTTCGGGCATTCGCTGGGTCACGGCCTGGGGCTGGAAGTGCATGAGGGGCCGCGACTTTCACCCACCGCGGACGACCCCTTGCCGCTCCATGCCGTAGTCACAATCGAGCCAGGTGTCTATCTTCCCGGTTGGGGTGGCATCCGGCTGGAGGACGATATTTACCTCGGGCCCGACGGCGCCGCCTGTCTCTCCGATAATCGCACTGAACTGATCGAGCTCGTCTGAAGGCCGCGGGTGGAAGTGGTCCGCAACGGGAGTCAGACCTACGCATGAATGCTGATGAGATGCGGCAGCTTGCGCAGCTGCTGGAAAAGATGCCGGGCCTCAAGTCGGTGGAGCTCAAGGACGTGAAGCGGCTCGCCGAGCTGCTCCGCGAGTCACCGGAGATTGGCTCCATCGAAGTGAAGGGCTACTTCGGGACCGGGATCGTCATTACCCGTACCGCGCAGGGCACGGCTGCGCCGATGGCGTGGGCAACGCCGTCGATGCCGGCCGCCGCACCCGCGCCCGCGCCCGCTGCCGCACCTGGCGGGGCCGCTGCGCCGGCCGCGAGCGCGCCGTCCAACCTCAAGGAAATCAAGTCGCCGATGGTGGGCACGTTCTATCGAGCCCCGGAGCCGGGTGCCGAGGCCTATGCCAAGGTCGGCACGCGGGTGGCACCGGGGCAGACGGTGTGCATCATCGAGGCGATGAAGATCATGAACGAAATCGAGGCCGAATTCGCCGGCGTCGTGACGGAAGTCTGCGTGGACGATGCCCAACCAGTCGAATTCGGCCAGGTGCTCTTCCGGATCGATCCCAATGGCTGACGCCGCCCCCGCCGCCGCTCCGTTCAACTTCAAGCAGGCCATTTCCAGCCTGGTGCAGCGCAACGGTTCGGACCTGCTGCTCAAGGTCGGCCGTGCGCCCACCGTGCGCCTCAACGGCGTGCTCACGCCCCTGGAAATGGCGCCGCTCAAGCCGGAAGACCTCAAGACACTGGCGGAGCAGATCATGACGCCGCGCCAGGTCAAGGAATTTGCCGAGCGCAAGGAAGCCGATTTTGCCATTGGCGTGCCGGGCGTCGGCCGGTTCCGCACCAACATCTATCAGCAGCGCGGAACACTGGCATTTGCCTTCCGGGCCATTCCCTATGAAGTGAAGACAGTGCGGGAGCTGAACCTCCCCACGGTGCTGGAGACCATCGCCGACAAGCCGCGTGGACTGGTGCTGGTCACGGGCATCACCGGTTCGGGAAAGAGCACGGCGCTCGCCGCCATGATCAACCACATCAACCAGACGCGGCGGGTCAACGTCATCACCATCGAGGACCCGATCGAGTTCCTGCACCGGGACCAGATGGCCAACATTTCCCAGCGCGAGGTGGGGACGGACACCATGTCCTTTGCCTCGGCGCTGCGGCACGTGCTGCGGCAGGACCCGGACGTCATCCTGATCGGCGAAATCCGTGACATGGAGACGCTCGACACCGCGCTCAAGGCGGCCGACACCGGGCACCTGGTGTTCTCCACGCTACATACCACCGACGCCACCCAGACTATCAACCGGGTCATCTCCTTCTACCCGCCGCATCAGCACCAGGAGATCCGGTCGCTCCTGTCCACCGCGCTGCAGGCCATCGTCTGCCTGCGCCTGGTGCCGCGTTCCGACGGGCGGGGCCGGGTGCCGGCGTGCGAGATCCTCATCAATTCCGCCGCGGTGGCCGACAACATCCGCGACATCGAGAAGGCGCTCAATATCCCCGACCTCATCAAGGAAGGCGGCGTCTCCTACGGGATGCAGACCTTCGACCAGTCGCTCATGAAGTGGTACAAGGACGGCGCGGTCACCTATGAGGACGCGCTCTTCTTCTCGTCCAACCCGAGCGAGTTTGCGCTCCGGGCCTCGGGCATCGACTCGGCATCCGACCGAACCTTCACGGAGATTACCGGGGACTCGGACACCGCGTCGGGCCGGGGCGGCTGATGTTCCGGAAGGTCCTGATCGCCAACCGGGGCGAGATCGCGTTGCGTGTCATCCGGGCTTGTCGTGAACTTGGGGTCGAGACTGTTGCGGTCTACAGTGAAGCCGACCGCGAGTCGCTCCATGTGCGCTTTGCCGATGACGATGTCTGCATCGGTCCGCCGCCGGGCCGCCTATCCTATCTTCGCATTCCCAACATCATCGCAGCCGCGGAGATCACCGGCGCTGACGCCATCCATCCCGGCTACGGGTTCCTCGCCGAGAATGCCGAGTTCGCCGAGACCTGCAAGGCGTCGAACATCGCGTTCATCGGGCCCACCGCCGAGCAGATCCGCGCCATGGGTGATAAGGCCACGGCCCGTCGGCTCGCCAAGGAAGCGGGGGTGCCCACGGTGCCGGGCACGCCGGGCACTATCGAGGATGTCGACGAGGCGCTGGCCGCGGCGGAGCAGATCGGCTTTCCAGTGATCATCAAGGCCACGGCCGGTGGCGGCGGCAAGGGCATGCGCATCTGCCAGAAGGCGGAGCAGTTCGGCCAGCTGTTCAACCTGGCCCAGAACGAGGCGTTGGCGGCGTTCGGCAATGGGGCGGTGTACGTCGAGAAGTATCTCGAGCACCCGCGTCACGTCGAGATCCAGGTCATGGGCGACCAGTTCGGCAATGTGGTGCACCTGGGCGAGCGCGACTGCTCGGTCCAGCGCCGGCACCAGAAACTGATCGAGGAAAGTCCCAGCCCGGCGCTCACGCCCGAGCTGCGCGAGGAGATGGGTAACGCGGCCGTCTCGCTCGCCAGTCGCATCAATTACGTGGGCGCCGGCACGCTGGAGTTCCTGCTTGATGCGGACGGCAGCTTCTACTTCATGGAGATGAACACCCGGATCCAAGTGGAGCACCCCGTCACCGAGATGGTGACCAGCTTCGACCTGGTAAAGGAACAGATCCGGGTGGCCTCAGGCGAGCATGGCAGCTTCAAGGGCGACGGCCGCCACCTGCGGGGCCACGCCATCGAATGCCGCATCAACGCCGAGGATCCCTACCGCAACTTCCAGCCGAGTCCGGGCGTCATTACGGCGTATCACCCGCCTGGCGGTCCCGGCGTGCGGGTGGACAGTCATGTCTACGCGGGCTACACCGTGCCGCCGTTCTATGACTCGCTGCTGGCCAAGGTCATTGTTCATGGCAATGACCGGAGCGAGGCGCTGGCGCGGATGGGCCAGGCGCTGGATAGTTTCATCGTGGAGGGCGTCACGACGACGGTGCCATTCCTGGCGCGCGTCATCCGTCATCCTGATTTCGTGGCGGGAAAGGTGGATACCCGCTTCCTCGAACGTGAATCGCACCTGCTCAAGCCGCCGGAATGAAGCTCGACGTTGTCTTCTCACCGCAAGGCCTGAGCCCCGCTGATGTAGCGGGGCGTACCGTTTTCGTGATCGACGCCCTGCGCGCCACCACGACCATCTGTGCCGCGCTCCATCACGGCGCGCGGGCGGTGGTGCCGGCGCCGTCCAGTGAGGACGCCGTGCGCGTGGCCCAGTCCGTGGGCACCCAGGACGCGGTGCTCGCCGGAGAGCGCCAGTGCGTGCGGATTCCCGGTTTTGCACTGGGTAACAGCCCCCTCGAGATGACAGCCGAGGCCGTTGGCGGCAAGCTCGTGGTGCAGACCACCACCAACGGCACTCGCGCCCTGCTGGCAACACAAGGGGCGCGCGCCGTCTTCACCGCCGCGGCGGTGAACCTCACGCTCGCAGGCGAGCGGGCGCGCCAGGCGCTCGAGGAAGAGCAGGACCTGGTCATTCTCTGCGCCGGACGGGAAGGCGCCTTTGGCCTTGATGACGCCTACGTGGCGGGACGGCTCGCCATCGCTGCGCTGGGAGGTCACCGGCGGCGGCGCGGGCTCAATGACGCGGCACTCGCCTCGCTGGACCTGGTGCGCCGCTACGGCGACAAGTTCCTGCGCCCGTTCAGCTACTCCGCCGCCGGTCGTCATCTCGCCAAGCTCGGCATGGCCGATGACGTGCGGGACGCGGCCCGGCTCGACGCCTATCCGGTCTTGCCCCAGTTCCGCGACCGAAGACTGACGGTCGCCGTGGCAGAGGTGACGGCATGAGTTCCCGCCGGCGACTGGGCGCGGTGGCGGCACTGGTCGGCGGGCTCTTCGCCGCGCTCGCCCTGCTGCCAATCCCCGCGACGGGGCCGGTGGGCCGGGTGCTGGGCCACGGGCTCTGGCACATTCTCGGTGCCGGTGCCTTGGGCATTCCATTGCTGGGATTCGGTATCGCGCTCGCAGGCCTCGATCGCACACCTCGGCTCAACATGCGGCGATCGGCACTGCTCATGATCGGGCTGAGCCTCCTGGTGCCGTTCCTGATCGGCGTGGCGACTGAAATTCAGCGGGTGGACCTGCTGCCCGACGTCGCCGAGCGCACCCTGGCGGCGCGAGCGACCGGTGTGCTGCCGGGCTTCTTCGCCATCATGGTGCGGGAGCGGATCGGCGTGGCTGGCGCACTGCTGCTCGGATTCCTCGCGCTCTCCGCGCTCACGCTCTACACCTTCGCGTGGCATCCGCTGCAGCGGTTCGAGCGGCGGGAAGGCGCCGAGCCGGCGCCCGAGCCCGAGGTGGCAGCGCCGAAGCGGGCGCGCCGGGTGGCCTTCGCGGGTGGCGACGCCATCATGGAACCCACCGACGTGGACGATCCCGACAGCGGCGTGGTCGAGCCGGCGACAGAACCCGCGCGCGCCGAGCGCCCGAAGAAGCTCAAGCCGCCCAAGCCAGCCCCGGTCTCGAAGGCAACCGCGGCCGCGCAGCGCGCCGCCATCGATGAAGAGAGCGAGCTGCCGCCGCTCGCCCTGCTCACGCCGCCGCCGGCGCGTGACGTGGACGCAGGCGAAGCCCAGCTCGATCGACTGGGGCAGCTGCTGCTGGAGACGCTCCGCACCTTCAAGGTGGAGTGTTCCATCGCCGGCCGGACCACCGGACCGGTGGTGACCCAGTTCGAGGTCGTGCCGGCGCCGGGCGTCAAGGCGGGGCGCATCATCTCGCTGGCTGACGACCTGGCCATCACCATGCGGGCGCCATCAATCCGTGTGGCGCCCATCCCGGGGAAGGGCGCTGTCGGCGTCGAAGTGCCGAACCCCACGGCACGCATCGTCACGCTGCGGGAGCTGCTGGAGAGCGGTGAGTGGACGCGCGCCCGCGCCGCCTTGCCCGTGGCACTGGGCCGCGACCTCGAGGGACGCGCGGTGGTGGCTGACCTGGCCAAGATGCCCCACCTGCTGATCGCCGGCGCGAC
>CBINCZ010000062.1:0-9086 GCA_966249295.1 uncultured Gemmatimonadales bacterium | reverse complement strand
CCCTCCGCGGAGCCGCCCGCTACAACGTGTCCAACGCACTCGGTGCGCTGCTCTCGGCCGCTTCACTCCATCGGCCCGATGGCACGCCGCTCTTTTCACTCGGGGCCATCCGCGCGGCACTCGAGGGGTTCGAATCATCGATGGACCGGAATCCAGGACGGGGCAACCTGATCGAGATCGGTGGCGTGCACGTAGTGGTGGACTATGCCCACAACCCGCATGGCATGGCGGCCCTTACGCAGATGATCTCGGCGCTTCCATCCAGGCGCCGGCTCATCGTCCTGGGCCAGGCGGGAGATCGAACAGACGAAGCGTTGCGCGCGCTGGCGCGCTCGGCGTGGGCGCTCGAGCCCGACCGGATCATCCTCAAGGAGATGGGCAAGTACCGCCGCGGCCGTGCCGAAGGCGAAGTCCGCCATGTATTGGAGGCCGAGTTGCGCTCGCTCGGTGCGTCAGCGAAGATGATCGAGCAAGTGGAGACTGAGGAAGATGCGACCCGGTCAGCGCTGGCCTGGGCCCAGGAGGGCGACCTGCTGATCCTGCTGGTGCACGAGAAGCGGGAGGCGGTGGTGAGGGTGTTGGAGGAGACGGCTGGGCGGCTGGACGGCTAGACGGCTAGACGGCTAGACGGCTAGACGGCTAGACGGCTGGAGCCAATGCGTAATAACTAACCGTCTAGCCGTCCGACCGTCTAGCCGTCTCCCTTCACCATTTTCTCAAACCTCGCATTCCCCTTCAAAGGCGCGAACATCGGATCGAGTTTCATCCGGCCGGGCGTGATCCGGCTCGGCTGCTTGCGGATGTCCTCCAGGACGTCCAGAGCATCGTCCAGGCGACCGACGGCGAGGTAGATCCGGGCCATCTGGATCTTGTCATAGTCCTGCGAGGCTGATGCCTCGGTGCGATACATGCTGAGGGCCCGCCGTCCAGTCGCCACGGCGGAATCCACGAGCCCTGCGTGCGCGAGCGCCACGCCGTACAGGACCAGCAGCGACGGGTCATTCGGGGACTGGCGAATCTGCTCCAGGCCCGGGGCCAGCGAAGAATCTGCGTACGCGTTCGCCAACGCCTTGTTCCCCTGATCCCAGTAGTACGTAGCCAGCGATTGGCCCCACCACGCCCGGTCCCCGTCGAACGCCGAGGGACGGAGGCGCCCCACCAGCGCCCTCGTGGCAGTGTCCAGTACCCACGTCATCTCTTCGAAACCGGCAAAGTAGGCGGCAACGAGCGGTGGCGACGTTCTGGTCGTGGCCTTGGCAGCTGCGGCTTGTGCCGCGGCGAGATCGCCCTGACCCGCCTTGATCTGCGCCAGCTGAGCGTAATTGGCAACATTGTCCGGTTCCAGTGCGATCGCCGCGTTGGCTACCTCCGCTGCCTCCTGCGACTGCCCGGTGAAGACGTAGTTCCGGGCCAGGGTGAAGAGGATATCTCCGTTTCTAGGATCGAGGGCCCGGGCCCGCTCCAGCCTCTCGATCGCGCGCCCATAGTTCCCGTTCCCGACATCGGACCGTGCGGCGGCGGAAAGGATGTCCGGGTCATTGGGCGCCAGCTGGATGGCACGCTCGGTCGCCTCGGCGGCCTTGGCAGGGTCGCTGCCAATGTTGAGGTAATACGATGCGGAGGCAGAACTGGCCGCGGCATTGTCGGGGTCCAGCCTGAGGGCTCGTTCCATGGCCTCCCGGGCCCGCCGTGCCACCGCTGCATCGCGGTTTCCAACCCTGTAAAGATTCGATGCGCTGCCTGCCAGTCCGGCCCACGCTTCTACAAATCCGGAATCGAGAGCGACCGCCTGTTCGTAAAAATCCACCGCCTGGCGCAGTTCCGCGGGGCCCGAGCTGGGCAAAGCTCGCGCCTTGAGGTACGCATCCCACGCTGCGGGGTTGTTGGTCGGGCGCTTGCCCAGGTCTTCCGATTCCTTGGTGCCGAGCTTGGCGCCGAGGGCACCCGCGACGCGAGTGGCCACCTGGCCTTGCACCGCGATGACATCGGTGAGGTCGGCATCAAAGGTCTGCTGCCAGGTGGTGGCGCCGGTCGTGCCATTCTCGAGCTCCGCCACGACCTGCAGTCGATTGGATGATCCATCCGCGCCTGGCACCCATCGAACCCGGCCTACCAGCAGATATTGCGCGCCCAGTTCGCCAGCGATCACCGTTGGGGACTTGGTGGAACCGCGGTACTGCGATGAGCTGCTCGAAGCGATGACCACAAGCCCATTCACCTGGGACAGCTTGCCCCGCACCTCATCCGTCATGCCGTCGACGATGTAGTTATTGGTGCTGTCGCCCTGGTTCTGGAACGGGAGTACGGCGACGCGGGTGACGTCGCTCGACGCAACCGCCGATTTCGGGCGGCGGAGGAAGAAGATGGCGGCGATGGCAAGAATGGCGATGGCGGCGATGCCAATCGCAAGGCGAGCAGGGCGAGCAGGACGAGCAGGGCGAGCAGGGAGAGCCGGTATGGCGTGGGAGGAGGTTTCCACGCTCACCAGTGATTCGGCGAGCTCCGTGGCCGTGGGATAGCGGTCGGCGGCACTGCGGGAGAGCGCCTTCCCCACCACCTCCTCCAGCCCCGCCGGCAGCCCCTCACGCGTCGCCCCCAAGGGCCGGGGCCGCTCGGTGAGACTCCGCGCCACGACCGCCTGCGGGCTCCGGCCGGTAAAGGGCGGCTCCCCCGTCAGCATCTCGTAGATCACCGCGCCGAGGGCATAGATGTCGGTCCGGGCATCCACCGTCTTGTCGCCGGTGGACTGCTCCGGGCTCATGTACTGGGGTGTCCCGATGGCGAGGCCAGTCTTGGTGATCGCTTCGCCTTCCGCGTCGAGGGCCCGGGCGATGCCGAAGTCGGCCACCAGGGCGTGGCCCTCGTGCAGCAGGATGTTGGCCGGCTTGATGTCGCGGTGGATCACGCCACGCTTGTGGGCATAGGCCAGCGCCTCGGCCACCTCGCGCCCGATCCGGAGCGCCACCGGGACCGGCAATTCGCCCTCTCGACCGAGCCGGGTCGCCAGCGATTCCCCGTCCACATACGGCATGACGTAGTACAGCACGCCACCGGCCTCACCCGAATCGTGCATCGGCAGAATATTCGGATGGTTGAGCTGGGCGGCGATCTCGACTTCGCGCAGGAACCGGTCGGTGCCGAGCGTGGCCGCCAGCTCCGGCCGCATCACCTTGATGGCGACCTGGCGCTTGTGCTTCAAGTCCTCGGCCAGGTAGACCGTGGCCATCCCGCCTTCACCGATCACTCGCTCGATGCGGTAGCGGGTGGCCAGGACCTGGGTAACCTTGGCCACCTCGAACTCGCCGGTGGGCATGGTGCGGGGTGGCACCCCCGGCTCGGTGGGCGTGGCCTGGCCGCAATGCATGCAGAACTGCGCCTCATCGGGCAGACTGGTGTGGCACGACGGACAGGTGCGGGCCGTGGGCATGGAGCACCGACATGTGGAAGAGAAGCTGGAATATGGGGAGAAGACGGGAAGACGGGAAGACGGGAAGACGGGAAGACGGGAAGGCGGGAAGGCGGGAAGACGGGAAGACGGGAAGGCGGGAAGACGGGACGGCGGGAAGGCGGGAAGAGCGGAGGGCGGGATGGGCGGATCGAAGCTACCCCTGCGTCATTGCGAGCCCGAAGGGGCGAAGCAATCGGGTTGCCGGCATCTCCATCTTGCCTACTCGATTGCTTCGTCGGCGCCTGCCGCACCTCCTCGCAATGACGCTCCATTCACTTCCCGTCCTCCCGCCTTCCCGTCTTCCCGCCTTCGCTCCGCGACCAGCACCTCAAACCGTTCCGTCAGCTCGCGCTGGCGGCGGCGGAGTTCACGCACTCGTCCGGGATGGCGGCGGAGGACCACGTAGCGTTTCACGTCACGCCAGGCAGCGCGCCAGCGTTCCCGGATCCAGAGCCCCACAATGCCCAGTGCCGGTGCGCCGATGAGCGTGATGACGGCCCACAGCGCGCCGCCCAGCGCGCCCGCCGCGATGACCAGCACCGCCAGCCACGCGGCATAGAGCACGATCCCGCCATACAGCTTGTACGTGGAGCGGATGTCGCGCTCACCGTGGATGCCTTCCGCCACGATGCCCGTCAGTCGGTATGGCACCCACCAGAGCAGGAAGCCAGCGGCGGCCACGGCAAAGACCGGCAGCAGCAGCAGCGGCAGTCGCCGCACGCTCCACCGCACCGCCGTATCCACCCGCAGGTCAGATTCCAGGTCGGCCGGCGTCAGGTCGAGCCGGGACAGGGAGCGTGCATGGTGGCGCACGGCGCGGGCGAGCGGCGCCCATCGGCTGGTGGGATTCCGGCGGATGTGACTCAGCAACTCGGAGGCAATCCGCAGCCGCTCCAGTCGTTCATGTGGCTCGTCTGACCCGCCACGCTCGACATGCCACACCGCCTCCGCACATTCGACCAGCGGAGCATCCTCCCATCGCTCCACGTTGAGCGTGACCTTCCGGAGGGCCGAGTCCATGCGGAGGGTGAGTTCGCGCACGGCCTCGACGTCAGCGGCGCCGCGGTGGGCAAGATCGTCCCATTCAACCGGGGTGCCGACCAGCGCCAGTGCTTCCGAGCGGAAGGTTTCCTTCTCCCGCATGTTGAGCCCGACCGGCACGATGGGAACCGCACGGCCGAGCCTTCCGGCCGCGAGCAGGGCGATGCGGGCTGCGCCGGTCTTCAGCGGCGCCAGTGATGGCTCGTTGTGGCTCTTCCCCTCGGGAAAGACAGCGATGGCGCTGCCGTCGGCCAGGGCATCACCTGCGGCCGCCAGCACGTCGGCGTTCTTCTGGAGCTGGGAGGGATCATCCTGCGGACGATGAACGGGCACGGCACCCACGGAGCGCAGGAGCCAGGCGATGCGATAGTCCTCGAATAGTGGCGCCTTGGCCAGGAACCGGACTGGCCGCCGGGCGGCGGCCAGTACCAGGATGGGGTCAACCAGTGAATTCGGGTGATTGGCGATGAGGAGCACCGGACCAGTCGCCGGCACTCCGCCATCGCAGTTGAGGCGATAGAAAACCGTCCCCGCAATCCGCGCGAGTCGGGCGGCCGTGCTCATCCACGCATCAGCTCGTTGAGGTGAGCGCGCAGGGGTTCGATCACGCTGTCGGTGGCCGGTTCCCTGGTGCGCGCAAGGGCGCGCTTGTCGCTGCCGTACACGTCATCGCGAAATTGCACCTGTCCGTCCTTCGGGAATGCCGTGAGATAGAGCAGGTAGACCGGCACCTGCTTCGTCACCTGAACCGCCTCCTGAACAGTGTCGGCGAGCGCCTTGTGTATGCGGGCATCATTCCAGTCGCTGTTGCCCTCGAGCACGAACCGGGCAAAAGCCTCGGGATTCTCCAGCCGCACGCAGCCGTGGCTGGCGGCGCGCTCCCGCTGCTTGAACAGGCCGGTTGCGGGTGTGGCGTGCATGTAGACGGCAAACCGGTTCGGGAACAGGAACTTGATGTTGCCGAGCGCGTTGCGCTCGCCGGGACCCTGGCGGATGAGATAGTGAAAATCGGCGGTGTCTGCATCCCAGTCCACGTCGTCGGGATCGAGCGGCACGTTGGGATGCTCCCGGTCCACGACCTCATAACCGTGCTCGGCCAGGTACTTCTTGTTCTTCTGGACCTGGGGAATGATCTCCTTGGTCGCGATACTCCTGGGCACGTTCCAGTCGGGGTGGAAGATGACCTGACTGATCGTGTCCGCGAACACCGGCGTGGCATGCTCGTAGTCCTTGCCCACGACTACGCGCATGGTGAGCACTTCCTTGGCCCCATCGTACGCATGCAGCTGATATTCGGGAATGTTGACCAGCACGTAGCGATCCCCGAAGTCGTTGGGCACCCAGCGGAGCCGGTCGAGATTGAGCTCGATCTGCTCCACTCTCCGCTCCACCGGCACATTGAGCGCGGCCAGCGTCGCCTTGTCCACTCCGACGGCAGCCGGGAGGTTGTGACGGGCGCGGAAATGGTTGACGGCCTCGTTCAGCTTGTCGTCGTACACCGTGTCGCCCTTGGCGCTCGCAAGATCACCGGTGGCGGCCAACCTGGCGCGCAAGAGCGCGATACGAGCGCTCCGCTCGCCGGGCTTGATGGCTCCCCCGGGAATTTCCTTCCAGCCGCCGGTATCGGCGATGGCGCGATAGTGCGCCAGCCCGTCCAGCAGCGCCTGGTATTGCTCGGACCGCGGACGCAGCTCCCCGATCATGTCGGCAAATTTCTCCTGTGTGGCCGCGGCCAGCAGGACGCTGTCGGCGGTCTTCCGGCGCGTCTTGGCCAGAAAGCCGTCGTTGATGAGCTTGGGATCCACCCGGCCCACCAGCATGTCGGACCCGTAGTCGAGGTAGAGTCCAGTCAGCCGGAGGTCGAGTGCGGCGAGCTTTTCTGCCGTGACCTTGCCCGAGTCGTAAGTCTGGCGCAGGGCGCCGCGCAGGCCGGCCAGGTCGTAGTCCGTTGAGCGCAGCCCTTCCTTGTCGGCCGACGCGACGGCGTCCACCAGGGCCCGGGCCCTGCCATTGGGCTTGGAACCATCGACCCAGAGCGGCTTGCCACCTCGCGCCTGGTAGAGCGCCTGTGCCGCATCCCACTGATCTTCCGGCACGCCGGCCGGCGCCTTCTTGTCTCCCAGCAGTGTATTCAGCGAGCCAGCCACCTGTTCGGCCGGTACGCCTCCGCAGGCTGCCGCGGCCAGTACCAGGCCGCCGAGCAGCAAGTGTCGCATTCGCATGGTGCTCCTGTATGTAGGGCAAGGCGCCGGCAGTGCCGGTGCCTGCTATTTTCGTCGCATGTCCAGACCACTTGGTCCCCAATGAACATTCGCGCCGCCCGGCGAATCCTGCAAATCGGCGCGCTGCTCACCGTCCTGGCCGTCGTCCGCGGGCCGCTATTCGATCTCGACCGGTTCCAGGTACCTAAGGAGCTGGTCCTCCACCTGGCCGCGTTTGCGGCGCTGTTCATGGTGCTGCGCTCGGCGCGGTCGCTGTCGTTCGGCGTGGTGGACTGCCTGCTGATCGCCTTCGCGCTGGTGAGCTCGATTGCCGCGGTGGCCGCGCCCAACGGCTGGCTGGCGTTCCGGGCCATGGGGATCACGTGGGCCGGGCTCGCCTGCTTCTGGAGTGGCCGGGCCATTGCCGACGCCGGACTGGCGCGGCCGCTGCTCGCGGTGCTGGCGGCGGTGACGGTAGTGGGCTCCGGCATCGCGTTGCTGCAGGCATACGATGTCTCGATTCCGCTGCTCGAGGCGAGCCGGCTTCCCGGCGGGACCTACGGCAACCGCAACTTCATGGCGCACGCGGCCGCCGTTGGCCTGCCGCTGGTGCTCTATCTCACCCTGACAAGCGCCGCCCGCTGGGGCGTGGCGGCAGGCGCAGTGGGTGCCTTGGTGTCGTCGGCCGCGCTGCTGCTCTCGCGCACCCGGGCTGCATGGGTCGCCGTGGCGGTGGGGCTGCTCTTTCTCATCATCGAGGGCGTCTGGATCGGCGGGCTCTGGCGCGAGCGGGCGACGCGCGGCCGGCTGGCCACCCTGATCGTCAGTGGGATGCTGGGCATAGCCGGAGCGCTGCTGCTGCCCAACGTGCTCGCGTGGAAATCGGACACTCCCTATCTCGATTCGCTGGTGGGCGTCGCCAACTTCCGTGACGGCAGCGGGCACGGCCGGCTGATCCAGTGGCGGAACACGCTGCGCATGGCCGGGGATCACCCGATGCTGGGTGTCGGTCCCGGCAACTGGCAGGTCTATTACCCGCTCTACACGACGCCGGGCGATCCGGCGTTCGACCATGGCGACCCGATTCCCACCAATCCCTGGCCCTCGAGCGACTGGATGGCGTTCCTGTCGGAGCGCGGCATCCTGGCGACCGCATTGCTCGTTGCGGCCGTTGGCGGGCTCATGTTCGTGGGCTGGAGGCGCTCACGCCGGCACGGTGCGGAGCAGGAGGGGCTCGCGGGACTCGCGATGGTGGCGGTACTGCTCGTGGCTGTCGTGGCGGGGGCGTTTGATGCGGTGATGCTGCTCGCCGCGCCAACGTTCATTGTGTGGACCGCGGTCGGGGCCCTGCGTCCGCCGCCGAGACGGCTCGTCACCCTGCCGGAAGGCGCGGCGCACGGCGTGATGTGGGGCGCGGCCGGTCTGGGCATTCTGTTCGCCGCGCGGAGCGCGCTCACCGCCCTTGCCATTCTCATTGCAGGCAACGGCACCAGCCGCTCGGCGCTGGTCTGGGCCAGCCGCCTGGATCCTGGCGAGTATCGGCTGCACATGCTGCTGGCACGGAAACCGGGACGCGGCGGGGCCTGCGCGGCAGTGCGGGAACACGCCACGGACGCGCGAGAGCTGTTCCCGTATCATGAGGCGCCGAAGCGGGCGTTGAGGGTGTGTGGGGTGAGATGACAGGATGGGCAGGATGGGCAGGATGGGCAGGATGGGCAGGCCGAAGCTAGCCCGGCATCACCTGCCCATCTCGCCCATCCCGCCCATCTTGCCCATCACTTCTCCACCGGAAGGTCGCTGCGGCCACCCCACTCACTCCACGACCCGTCATACACCGCCGTTTGGTCATTCCCCAGCAGATGGAGCGCGTGGACGAGGGCGCAGGCAGTGACGCCGGAGCCGCAGGAGGATGCGATCGGCTGCGAGGGATCGAGCCCGGCCTCGGTGAATAGCCCGCGCAGCTCGGGCAGCGGCTTCATGGTGCCGTCGGCATCGAGTAGCGAAGTGAAGGGAACATTGTGCGCGCCGGGGATGTGACCGGAGCGAAGGCCCGGCCTGGGCTCCGGGCTCGTGCCCTCAAAGCGGCCCGCTGAACGCGCGTCCACCATCTGCTCACGCGCCTCGGAGATATTGGCAAGCATGTCGGCCGCACTACGCACACGGGACCGATCCAGTGCGGCTAAGAACTGTCCCGCACGCGCCGGCGGCTCACCCGACTCCACTGCGCGGCCTTCCCGCTTCCACTTCTGGAAGCCGCCGTCCAGCAGCGCCACATCGTCGTGGCCGAACACGCGGAACATCCACCAGACCCGTGGGGCACTCAGGTTCACGCCGGAGCCGTCGTACACGATGATCGTGTCGCTGTCACGCAAGCCGAGTGCGCTCATGCCGGCGGC
>CBINCZ010000061.1:0-9172 GCA_966249295.1 uncultured Gemmatimonadales bacterium | reverse complement strand
GGATTGCTTGAACATGTTCACTCCGTAATGTGCTCGGCGGCTCGGCAGGGCGAGCAGGGCGAGCAGGAACTTGCCCATTCGTCATTCCCGCGCAAGCGGGAATCCATGAGGGCTCACCCGTGGTGATTCACTGCGCCGGACGCGCCAGACGAGGTGAAGTGCCATGTGCGGCCCCCTCATGGACCCCCGCTTTCGCGGGGGTGACGGTCGGGCGAGATTCGGCGCGCCCGACGCCCGACGCCCGACGCCCGACGCCCGACGCCCGACGCCCTAATACTACGCTCCCACCCCCCATCCGGGTCACCCGCCCGTCCCCTCTTGACAATTCCGGGCAGGTGTTGAAATATCAGCACAGCGGCGGCGCCGGGGTGGGGCCGCGTACCTGTTTCCGGGGGTCTCCGTCTCATGCCAAAGCGCCCACCGATCGTGGATCTGAGCCGCCGTGAGCGGCAGGTCATGGACATCCTGCACCGGCGGGGCGAGTCCACCGTCGCCGAGATCATGCAGGCCCTCCCCGACCCGCCGACCTATTCGGCCGTCCGGTCCATCCTCCGGATCCTGGGTGAGAAAGAGCTCATCAGCCATCGCGAGGATGGGCCCCGTTACGTCTACTACCCGGCCCGGCCCACCGAAAAGGCTGGTGATGACGTGCTGGCCCACGTGGTTCGTACCTACTTCTCGGGCTCGCCCGAACAGGCGGTGACGGCGCTGCTCCGGCTGTCCGATGCCGACATCGAGGATGCCGAAGTGGAACAACTGCGCCAGAAGATCCGTCGTGCACGCCTGAGCGAGAAATAGGGGGAACCATGGGACTCTCGCTGCTGGTGATCCTGCTCAAGATCACGTGCGTTCTGTTGATCGCGCTCTGCGCCACCATGGCCATGCAGCGCGCGTCGGCAGGCTCGCGCCACCTGGTCTGGCTGCTCTCGCTCGCCGCCCTGCTGGTCGTGCCTGCTGTTGCTGTCTGGTCGCCGCTGGAAGTGGCGGTGTTACCACAGGCGGTCGAGATGGGCGAGATGGGCAAGACGGGCGGGGCGGGCAGGATGGGCGAGATGGGCGGGTTGAACCCAGTTGATGCTCCATCCATTCCGGCGAGTCCCGCGACAAGCGGGCCTGTCATCACAGACTCGCTCATCCAGCCCATCCAGCCCATCCTGCCCATCCTGTTCGCGATCTGGGGAATCGTCGCGGGGCTCCTTGCTATCCGCCTCCTCCTCGGCGCTCTGGCGGTGCGGCGGATCGTCCGGCGGGCGCAGCCGCTCGATGACGCGACGTGGCAGACGCCACTCTATGAAATTGCCGACCGGCTGGGACTCGACAGTGCACCGCGTCTGCTCAGGAGTGCCGACGTGAAGATGCCGTTCGCGGCCGGACTGCTGGCGCCCACCATCGTGCTGCCGGCCGAGAGCGATGACTGGAGCACGGAGCGGCGGAGCGCGGTGCTGGTGCACGAGCTTGGCCACGTCCGTCGCCGCGACCTGGTGGGTCATACCCTCGGGCGCATCGCCTGCGCGCTCTACTGGTTCCATCCACTGGTCTGGACCGCGGCCCGGCGCCTTCGCGCCGAGAGCGAGCAGGCGTGCGATGACCTGGCGCTCACTTTCGGGGCGCGGCCCAGCGACTATGCCGAGCACCTGCTCGACATCGTCACCTGCGTGCGGAACCACAACACACCGTCGGTGGCGCTTGCCATGGCGCACCGGAAGGAATTCGAGGGACGCATGCTTGCCATCCTGAATCCTGAACTTCGTCGCCGTGGCCCCACCCGGGCCCAGGGCGCGTCGTATGCCTTCGCGCTCGCCGGCGTGGCGCTGCTCATCGGTGCGGTGGTGCCGGTGGAGCGTCAGGCGTCGGGCGTTGAGCGTCCAGCGTCAAGCGCTGAGCGATCGGCGCTGAGCGCTCAGGATAGCATGGCGGACATGAGGCTTGAGCCTCAAGACACAGGGGCCGCACCGTCTCCCGAACCGCAGGCGCGCCCCGACACGCGACGCTCGACGCTCGACGCCGAGCGCATGACGCTCGACACTCGACGCTCAACGCGCATCGATACCGACATCAGCACGCACATCTCCACCCGGATCAACCTGCCTGAGGTCATCAACAATGCGCTCGGTGGCAAGACGTCACCGCTCGCGAGCGACACGGCGGTCGTCCGCGCGCTCATGGAACGCCTGAAGGACGAAGATGCCAACGTGCGGCAGGCGGCGGCGTATGCACTGGGCCGGATCGGCAATCCCATGGCGATCCCCGAGCTGGTGAAGGCACTGGACGACCCGCAACCCGATGTCCAGGAAGCCGCGCTCGACGCACTCTCGGAGTTCAAGCACGGCGTGCCAGTGGCGCCGGTGCAGCGCATGCTCGGCTCCAGCAGTGCCGACATGCGGCAGCACGCCATCGACATCCTCACGAGCATGCATGCGATGGCGTCACTCCAGGCCATCTCGGCTCTCGTGTCCGATCCCGACGCCGACGTGCGCCAGAGCGCCGTTCAGGCCATTCAGGAGATGGGATCGCCGTCGTCGGCCGGCACCGTCCTGCCCGCACTGAGTGACAATGACTCGGACGTGCGCCAGGTCGCGGTCTATGCCCTCGCGCAGCTCGGCGGCTCCATCCCCGACGGGACCCTCGACAAGCTGCTGCAGGATGCGGATCCGGATGTCCGGCAGGCAACGGTCGAGTATATCAGCGAGCGCCGTGTCACTACCAGGACTGCGCAGCTCATCCGTCTGCTCGATGACAAGAGCGGTGACGTGCGCCAGGCCGCGGCAGAGGCGCTGACCGAGATCCGGACGCCGGAGAGCCACGCCGCGCTCCGTCGCGCACTCACCAATGCGGATCCTGACGTGCGACGGACCGCAGTCGAGTATTTCGGCGAGGAAGGTGACCAGTGATGCGGCCCCTCCTGCTCCTGGCCGGGTTGGTGGGCGCCGGGTCGGCGGCGACCGCGGCGACGATGCTGACCTCTACGGATGCCGGCATGCGGGCGTCCGCCGCGCTGGCGAGCTGGGATCAGGGCCGACCCGGCCCTGACTCCGCGCGGGTCGTCATGCTGCTGGAGGCGATGTCACGCACCGACCCGGCAGTGTGCGAAATGCTGAGCGACCAGATCGGCAACTTCTGGTCGAACTACGGCGAGTGGGGCATCGGCCAGTTGAGCGACGCGAGGGCCGGTGCCCGGGCTGCCAAGGACTCGATCTCGGGCCAGGTGCGTGATCCCGCTGCTATCCGCCAGCTGGTCGCGCGGCTCTCGAGTGACGACCCCTGCGTCCGCCGCACCGCAGCCAGGATGCTGGGCGGTTCCACCATGTCGGACGAAGAGCTTGGCAAGCTGCTCGATGATCCGTCAGCGCGCGTGCGCGAGGCTGTGCTGCTCGCCATCGGCCATGACGAACGTCCTGCGCTCCGGACACGGGTGGAGCGGATGCTCCGCGGCGACGATGTCTCCGTAATCACGATGGCGGCATGGGCGCTGGGCGAGCTGGAGGACCGCGAATCGGTGGGACCGCTCCAGGCGCTGCTCGATCACGGCTCGCCCCGTGTCCGGATGACCGCTGCCTGGGCCCTCGGCGAGATCGAGGACGCCCATTCCGTGCGAGCATTGCTGCCCCTGCTGCGCGACCGCGAGGCCGGCGTGCGCTGGGCCGCCGCGGGTGCCCTGGGAGACATCGAGAGCGTCGAGGCGGCCCCCGCCTTGGAACAACTCCTGTCCAGCGAGCCTGATCGTCGCGTGAGCCTGCAGGCCATCGAGGCGCTGGGTGATATCGAGGCCGCGCGTTCCGCGTCGGTGCTTGCCCGCATGATCGCGAGCGATGACGCGGAGCTTGCAGTCGCCGCCGCGGAGGCGATTGGCGACCTCGACGACCTCGAGCGGGCTCCGCCGGAGCTGGTGCGCGCCGCGTCGTCACCCGACCCGAAAATGCGGCGCGCCGTCGTGTCGGCCCTCTCGAACATCGAGGACCCGACCACCGTGCCGGCGCTTCTTCCCCTGCTGAACGATGCCGATCCGGAGATCCGCCGTGACGTGATCGAAGCCCTCGGCGACATGCACGCACAGCAGGCCAAGCCGGGCATCACCAGGGCGCTCACCGACAAGGTGGCCGAAGTGCGCCAGGCGGCAGTGGAAGCACTGGCAGAACTGGAAGACGAGTCGTAAGACGTACGTCGTAAGTCATAGGCTTGCGACGGAGTCTTGCGCCTTGTAGTGCTGAAAAATCAACAGTCGCTCGGCGCTGAGCGCTGCGACTTAAGACGTACGACTTCCGATGAGGATCCCACATGCTCCGCACCGCTCTTCTTGCCACCGCCATCGCGTTCTGTACCGAGTCGCCGACTCCTTACCTCGCGGCCAGCAGCCAGCGACCAGCAGCCAGCGACGCTGATGTTCACGCCCTCATCACCGCCGCCAGCGGCGCGTCACCCCTGCTCTGCAGTTACGCCGTCCACTCGGTCGGCAACGGCGGGTGGGGCTGGGACAACGCGCCTGTCACGCCGCTTCCCCACGATGAGCGACGCTCCGCCCGCTTTGAGCACCTGGCACCGGAAGATGTGCAGTTCCTGCTCGGGAACATCGGCAGCGACGACCCGTGCGTCAGCGAAATGTCCGTTCGGCTCCTTGCCAGCGACGAGTCGCCTGCCGCAATCGACGGCCTCATCAGGAACCTGGGTGCGACGGACACATCCGCGAAGATGGTGGCTGCTCTGGGTCTTGGGCTCTCCGCCCCGGACCGCGCGGCCGACGCGCTGATCAGGGTGGTGAATGACAAGGCCACCGGCGTTCGCGCCAACGCCATCTGGGCGCTGGGCCGCATCGGGGATGGACGAGCAGTGCGGCCGGCGACCGGTGCGTTGCAGGATCCGTCGCCCGCGGTGCGTGAAGCCGCAGCCGGCACGCTGGGCCAGCTCGATTCGACCAGCGCCGCAGCGGCACTCATGCGCGTGCTGGCGAACGACGATGTCGCCTCCGTGCGCCGCACCGCCGCGTGGGCGCTGGGACAGATCGAGGCGAAGGAAGCGGTGAGCGCGCTCTCCACGGCGCTTCATGGCGACAGGAACGCCGAGGTGCGCGAGATGAGTGCGTGGGCGCTGGGGAACATGGAAGCGCGAGGGGCGGGCGCCGCCCTGGTGGCTGCGGCGCAGGGTGACGCCGATGAGTCGGTGCGTGAGACCGCGGTCTGGGCCCTCGGCAATATCGAGGATGCGGGTGCCGCCGATGCGTTGTCCCGTCTGGTGGCGAGCGACAAGTCGCATGACGTGCGCGAGACGGCGGCCTGGGCGTTGGGACAACTGGACCTGCGCACTGCGCCCAGGGGTCTGCTGGATGCGCTCACCGATCCCGATGCCGACCTCAGGGTGCGGGCCGCGTGGGCGCTGGGTGAGATCGGCGATGAGGCAGCGCTTCCCGCCATCCGGACCGCGCTTGGCAAGGAGCAGGATGCCCGGGCCCGGAAAGCCGAGATCCGCGCGTTGATTCACTCGGGCGAGCAACCCGAGGCGCTGCAGAAGTTCCTCACGTCCACTGATCCCCGGATCCGGGAAACGGCCATCCGTGGCATGGTCGGCGATCACGGCATGGACCCCTGGCCGTGGCCGATGCCCCGGCCGAGGCCGTTCCCGTGAAACGGCCGGAAACCCAGCCAGCAACCTTTATCGCGTTCCCACCGTCAAAAGTGGGTACCCCTTCGGTGGAGCTCGTGTGACAGCATTACTTGGCATGCTGCTGGCCTTCCAGGCGCAGGTGGCGACGGTGCCGCCGGCCCCGCCCTTGGCCAGCAGTGCAACGTCGATCGAGGCCACTCGCGCTGTTGCCCCGCCCGTGCTGGACGGGAGCGATACCGACGCGATCTGGCAGCAGACCCCGGTCCGCGACGGGTTCCTCGAAGCCCGGCCCAGCGAAGGGGCGGAGCCCAAGCTTCGTACTTCGGTGCGAATCGCCTATGACGAGCACAATATCTACGCCTTTGTCCGGGCGTTTGATCCGCATCCCGACAGCATCATTGCCCTGCTCTCCCGGCGCGACAACCAGACCGAGTCGGACCAGATCATCCTGCTGCTCGATTCCTATCATGACCGGCGCACCGGCTACGAGTTCGTGGTGAACCCGGTGGGCGTCAAGGCCGACTACGCCATCTATAACGACGGCAACGAAGACAACGCGTGGGATGCGGTGTGGGACGTGGCCACACGGATCGATTCCCTTGGCTGGACCGCGGAGTACCGCATTCCACTCTCCCAGCTTCACTACTCGGCGCGTGACGTGAACACCTTCGGCATCCTGATCTGGCGCGAGATCCAGCGCTACACCGAAGTGGTCACCTGGCCGCTCTATCACCAGTCGAAACCGGGCTTTACCTCTCAATTCGGTGAGCTGACCGGACTCGCAGGGCTGGCCAGCCCCGGGCATCTCGAAGTGGTGCCCTATGTGGTGAGCAAGAATGTGCAGGGGCCGCCGTCGGATGACTACGCGCGCGACCAGCAGTTTACGGTCGGCGGCGACCTCAAGTACCGGTTGGCATCCAACCTGCTCCTCAACGCCACGGTCAATCCGGACTTCGGCCAGGTCGAGGCGGATCCGTCCGTGCTCAACCTGGGCGCCTTCGAGACGTTCTTCAGTGAGCGCCGGCCATTCTTCGTGGAAGGGCGAGGACTGTTCGACTTCCCGGTCAACTGCGTGGTGGTAGTGGACTGCAACACCGGTGAGGGGCTGTTCTATTCCCGGCGCATCGGCCGTGCACCGCAGCTGGCCGGTGTGTACGGGGACGAGAACTCAGCGACCTCGACTCGCATCCTGGGTGCCACCAAGATCACGGGACGGATGCCCGGCGGGTTCTCGATCGGGATGATGGACGCGGTGACCGACAACGTGGCGGGACCGGGTGGCACCACGCTGGAGCCCACCACCAACTACGCGGTGGTCCGTGGCAACCAGGACTTCGACAATGGTGATGGCAGTGTCGGCTTTATCGTGACCGGCGTGAACCGGTGGCTCGATGCCTCGAGCGAGACGTTCCTGCACAAGAGCGCCTACGCGGGCGGCTTCGATGCCCGGCGCCGCTTCGGCGGGCCCTTTGAGGTGTCGGCTCGCATCGAGGCGAGCCGGGTGGCGGGTGATGCGGCGGCGATAGCCCGGACCCAGCGAAACTCGGTGCACCTCTATCAGCGCCCCGACGGACCGCTCGACTTCGACTCGACCCGGACGTCCCTCACCGGGACCAACATGGAACTGCGCTTTGCCAAGGTGGGCGGCCGTCGGCTCCGGTTCGAGACCGCCTACCAGCGCCGCAGTGCCGGCTTTGACGTCAACGATGTCGGCTTCCTCCGCCAGGCCGACCAGCAGCAGTGGACCACCTGGGCGCGGCTCGACTGGCGGACGCCCAACAAGATCTTCCAGCAGCTGGGCTGGAACTTCAACAACTGGGAGTACTGGACCATGTCCGGGCTACCCACCGAGCGCGCGTTCAACACCAACACACACATCCAGTTCACCAACCGCTGGTGGCTGCATGCGGGTGGCACGGCGGGGCAGATCGGCAGCACCTACTGCGATCGCTGCGCACGGGGCGGCCCGGCCGTGCGGCAAGACCCCTACATCGCGCCATGGATGGGCATCGAGGGCGACCGTCGCCACAAGCTGGTACCCTATTTCTGGGTCAACTACTTCCGGGGCGACGGAGGCCGGTCACGGTCGATCAGCCTGCAGCCCGAGGTGGACTACAAGGTCTCCAGCCGGTTCAGCACGTCGCTGAGCGCCAACTGGCAGAAGAACCGGGATGACGTCCAGTACTACGGCACCTTTGCCGATGATGCCGGTGATGCGCACTACACTTTTGCGCACCTGGAGCAGAAGACGCTGAGCCTCACCTTCCGGCTCGACTACACCTTCACGCCCACGGCGTCCCTGCAGGTGTACGCTTCGCCGTTCGTGTCCAAGGGTACCTACACCAACGTGCGAGAGCTGGCCGACCCACGGGCGCACGATTTTGAGGATCGCTACCAGCCGTACAACGACCCGGACGTGAGTGCCGATCCAGGTGGGTTCAACTTCCAGCAGTTCCGTTCCAACATGGTGTTCCGCTGGGAATACCGGCCGGGATCAACACTCTTCCTGGTCTGGAGCCAGGGGCGGGAGAACTCACTGCCGATCGAAGGGAACAAGTCCTTCGGCGGCAACTTCGGCGACCTCTTCGACCAGCGGGCGAACAATACGTTCCTGGTGAAGGTGAGCTATTGGCTGGCTCGGTAGGCGGGAAGGCGGGAAGGCGGAAGCGCTGGCGGTTCTTCCCGTCCTCCCGCCTTCCCATCTTCCCGTCTCTTATGGCTTGAGCACCGTCCACTCAACTTCATTCAGCAGATTCCCTACTGCTTCGGCCGAGTCGGTGGTGTAGGCAAAGCAGCCGGGGCCGCCGTCCTGGGTCACGCCGTCCAGCCGGCCGACGGTCTCGCGCACCCAGTCGTCCCGGGTAAACGACCGCCGCAGGCAGAACCGCACGTGATAGGGCCGGGCGATGCGGAGCGGCTTGAGCTCGCCGGCCTTGACCCGCCGGACCGCACGTTCCGCGGCCTCGCGCAGCTGCCGATGCACCATCGCAGGCGGGAGCACCGCGGCGGCAGAGTGAGAGAACACGGTCTTCACCGTCACCGTCTCCAGCGGACCCACCATCTCCTTCGTCTCGGCGGTCAGGACGTCATCGCCGGCCGCCAGCGCCATCGGCACGCCCATTTCCCCACCAATGAACGCCGCGATCCCCGCCTCGTTCAGCATCCTGCCGTTCACGGTGAACGAATCGAACGCAAAGCTGTGGGCGATGACGCCGAGAGTGCCGGCATTGGCGTGAGCCCCAACGATCATCATGGCATCCACCATCGGGTTCATGCCGGTGGACATCACGATCGGCTTGGGGTAGCCGCGGATGAGGATCGCGTCGGGATCCAGCTGGTCCACGATGACATTGCGGAAGAGTGTCCCACCGTGGCCCTCGTTCACAATGAACTGGGTGGCGCCGGCCGCCCGGGCGCCGGCGATCACGGCGTTCACCTCGTCGGTAAGCTCCTGCCGGAACCGCTCATGCTGGGGCGAGCCGCCCCGGCTCACCGGCCGCATCTCGGTGGCATTCCGCACCACGCCGGCCAGTCCTTCCATGTCGGCGATGATATAGACGCTGAAGCCGTCCTTCTG
>CBINCZ010000060.1:0-9207 GCA_966249295.1 uncultured Gemmatimonadales bacterium | reverse complement strand
TGTGCGCCGCGTCAATGGCCAGTGGGGAACGCCGGTCCGGCGGCTCGACCTCGGCTTCTGGCCGGTGTTCTCGACGGATGGGAGCACCATCGCCTTCAACAGCGGCATCGTGGATGGCGCGGTCGAGGCCATGCGCGTGGACGGCGGTCCGGTGCGGGTCGTGATGGACACGATCAGCGGCATCCGCGCGGACAAGGCGTTCTGGGCGCCCGACGGAGCGTCGCTCCTCTTCCGCGGCCGGACAGCGTGGGCCGCCTGCACGTGTACCGGGTGGCCGCGGCCGGCGGCGCTCCCCGCGACGTGACGGTGCTGGCGGAAGCGGAGGGGGCGACGGTGCGCGGCGGCTGGGGCTTCGGCGGCGGGCGCGCCTACTTCAGCATCTTCGAGCGGGAGAGCAACGTCTCGGTGCTCGAGGTCGGTCGGTGAGCGGCACTACCGCCCTTACCGCGGCCCTCGCCGGCCGCTACCGGATCGAGCGCGAGCTCGGCCACGGCGGCATGGCCACCGTCTATCTGGCCGAGGACCTCCGCCACAAGCGGCACGTGGCAGTGAAGGTGCTCAAGCCCGAGCTGGCCGCCGTCCTGGGTGCCGATCGGTTCGTGCAGGAGATCACCACCACCGCCGCCCTCCAGCACCCCCACATCCTTCCGCTCTTCGATTCGGGCGAGGCCGCCGGGTTCCTCTACTACGTGATGCCGTTCATCGACGGCGAGACGCTGCGCGCCCGGCTCGATCGCGAGACCCAGCTCGGCGTGGCCGAGGCGGTGCGGATTACCGTGGCAGTCGCCGACGCGCTCGACTACGCGCATCGACACGGCGTGGTGCATCGCGACATCAAGCCCGAGAACATCCTCCTGCATGACGGTCGCCCGATGGTGGCCGACTTCGGCATCGCCCTCGCGCTCTCCGCCGCGGCCGGCGGCCGCATGACCGAGACCGGGATGAGTCTTGGCACGCCGCACTACATGTCGCCCGAGCAGGCCACTGCCGACAAGGAGATCACCGGGCGGAGCGACATCTACTCGCTCGGGAGCGTGCTCTACGAAATGCTCACCGGCAGCCCGCCGCATACCGGCTCGTCGGCGCAGCAGATCATCATGAAGATCATCACCGAGCCTGCGCGCCCGGTGACGGAACTCCGCAAGTCGGTGCCTCCGCACGTGGCATACGCGGTGGCCCAGGCACTCGAGAAGCTCCCAGCCGACCGCTTCGAGAGCGCGCGCGAGTTTGCCGACGCGCTGGAAGGACGCGGCACAGTCCCCAGCACGGTCCGGCTCGCCGCACCGGTGACGACCATGCGCGGGCCGCGCCGGCTCGGCATCGCTGTCGGTGTAGTGGTTATCGCCGGCCTCCTCCTCGCTGCCCTCGCCCTGCGGCAGCGCCCGGACGGCCGTGACCGCGCGCAGGTGGCGTTCAGCTTCCAGGCAGGTGCGGGACCCTCCGATTGGCCCGAGCTGGCCATTTCACCCGACGGGCGGCGCATCGTGCAGGCGGTCCTCGATACGGGTTACTCGACGCACCTGGTCCTTCGCGACCTTGCCTCGACCGCCGTGGCCCCGATTGTCGGCACGACCGGTGCGGAGTATCCCGAGTTCTCGCCGGACGGCACCGAGATTGCCTTCGTCGCCTCCGGCAAGCTCTGGAAGGTCCCGGTCTCCGGCGGGCCGCCCACCATGCTCGCCGATTCGGCGATGATGCGGCCCAGTTGGGGAGACGACGGCACGATCGTCTACACCCGAGTCGGTGCCGGCCTCTGGAAGGTTCCTGCCAATGGCGGGACGCCCACTGAGCTCACTACGCTCGATCCCAGGCGCCGAGAATTCAGTCACTGGTCTCCCGAGGTCCTCCCCGGCAGCCATGCCGTGCTCTTCAACAACTTCTCCACGCCGCTGGCCCGCTCGCGCATCGAGGCGGTCGAGCTGTCCACCGGTCGCCGCACCGTCCTCGTGGAGGGCGCCATCTCGCCGCGCTACGCCGTGAGCGGCCACCTCCTCTTCGTCCGGGATGGCGCGGTCTTCGCCGTCCGGTTCGATGCACGGAAGCTCAAGCTCCAGGGCTCGCCCGTGCCCGTGCTCGACAGCGTCGCCGCCGCCGTGACGGGGGGCGTCGCGGGATACGCGGTCTCGCGGAACGGGACGCTCGCCTACAACCCGGAACCGAGCTGGCGTGTCGACCACAAGGTCGTATGGGCCGACCGCTTCGGCAATGAAACGCAGGCGATTCCGCAGTTGTCGGCCTGGAAGGAGCCACGGCTCTCGCCCGACGGGCGCTGGCTCGCCATCACGCGCGAGATAGAGGGGCGTCAGCTCTGGCTGTTCGACCTCAACCGAAAGGTCCTCTCGCAGCTCACCCACTCCGAGGGCGTCTCGTTCAGCGGCGTATGGATGCCTGACAGCCGGTCGCTCATCTACAGTCGGGAGAGTCCTGTCTACGACCTGCATCGCGTCGCCATAGACGGCAGCGAGCGCGACACTATCGTCGCGAGTGGACTCGACAAGTATGCCTCGGCGGTTTCGGCCGACGGCCGAACCCTTGCCTACATGGAACGCGCCCAGCCCGACCGACTCGTGCTTCTTCCCCTCACGGGCGGTCCAACCGTGCCGGTCGAGGCAGGCGGGCGGAACCCGTTCAACGCCGCCTTCTCTCCCGATGGCCGCTGGCTTGCCTACGATGCGAGGGACGCGTCGGGCCACTCCGAGGTCTATGTACGGGAACTCCAGGGCCAGGGTGGGCGGCTGCAGGTGTCGGCCGACGGCGGAAGCCAGCCGCGCTGGACCCGCGGCGGGAAGGAACTGATCTATCGGAACGGCGGCGCGGTGCTTTCGGTGGCCTTCGATCCGGCGACCGGCGCCGCGGGCACGCCGACGCTCCTCTTCCGGAAAGCAGACGGCGGGCGGCTCGGCGGCGGCACCGCCGGATACGACGTGACGCCGGACGGGTCGAGGTTTGTGCTCGTCATTCCGGTTGACCAGCCAGGTGCCCGCTCCACGACCGTTGTGCTCCACTGGCTCGACCGTCTCAGGGCGGACCGGTCGTGACGGCGCCGCTTTGAACTGCCTGCTGGTCGAGAGTCGAGGGTCGAGAAGTGGCCAGGTAGCGTGTAGATCATGGAGATGAGCAGGCTATGACTGACATCGACCACCTCACTGCGGCGCTCGCCGACCACTACCGCATCGAGCGGGAGCTGGGCGCGGGCGGAATGGCGACGGTCTACCTCGCCGAAGACCTCCGCCACGGCCGCAAAGTCGCCATCAAGGTCCTGCGCCCGGAACTCGCTGCCGTGATCGGCGCCGAGCGCTTCGTGCGCGAGATTCGCACGATTGCGGCGCTCCAGCATCCGCATATCCTGGGGTTGATTGACTCTGGGGTAGCGGAAGTCGAGCGCTCAGCGCTCAGCGCTCAGCGCTCGTCCCTCGTCTACTACGTCATGCCCTACGTCGACGGCGAATCCCTCCGCGACCGCCTCGAGCGCGAGAAGCAGCTCCCGATCGCTGATGCGGTGCGGATTGCCTCGGAGGTCGCGAACGCACTCGACTACGCCCACCGGCACGGGGTCATTCACCGCGACATCAAGCCGGAAAACATCCTCCTGCACGATGGCGCCGCGCTGGTGGCCGATTTCGGGATCGCCCTCGCGGTCTCCAGCGCCGGCGGCTCCACCCGGATGACCGAAACGGGCATGTCCCTCGGCACGCCGACCTACATGAGTCCGGAACAGGCGATGGGCGAGCGGGAAATCACCGCGCGGAGCGACGTCTACGCACTCGGCGCGGTGACTTACGAGATGCTCACGGGTGACCCGCCTTTCACCGGCAGCACCGCCCAGGCGATCGTCGCCAGGGTGGTGACTGAGTCGCCCAGGCCCCTGACGGCCCAGCGGCACACGATCCCGCCGCACGTCGAAGCTGCAGTGCTCAGTGCGCTGGAGAAGCTCCCCGCCGACCGGTTCGCGAGCGCCCAGGAATTCAGCGACGCGCTCCATGGCCGGGGCAGCACGCTGGTCATGGCCGCCGCGCGCTCCGGTCGGGCCGCCGGCGCGCCGGTACGCCCACTGCGAAGCCCACTCGTGTTCGGGCTCGCGGCCGCCCTGGTCGCCGCGCTCGCTCTCGCCGCCACGCAATGGAGGGCAGCACACCGCACAGCGCCCGGAACCGTGGTGCGCCTGGCGATGGATTTGCCGGCGTCCATTCTGGTCACCAATGCAGCCGACGGGAACAATGTTGCGCTCTCGCCAGATGGGACGACCATAGCGTACAGCGCAGTAGACGAGAATGGCACGTCGAATCTCTACGTTCGCCGGCTCAATGCGCTCGAGTCCATTCCGATCCACGGAACCAATGGAGCCGTGCAGCCGGCCTTCTCGCCGGACGGCCGCTGGATCGCCTACCTGGTGGGCAATGTGCTCTGGAAGGTTCCAGTCGCAGGCGGAACCCCCGTGCTCCTGGGCTCCACTGGCCCTGCGCCGCTGGGCGTGAGCTGGAGTACGTCAGGGGTCATCCTGGTCGGTGTCACCACTGGACTGCTGACGGTGCCGGAAAGCGGGGGCGCAGCACGGGTGCTGGCGGTGGCGGATTCGGCTGCCGGTGAACTGTATTTCGCGCAGCCAAGAGCCCAGCCCGATGGCAAGACGGCACTCTTGAACATCATCCCCACCGGTGGCGTCGCGGGAAGCCAGCTGGCCGCTGTGTCGCTCGAGACCGGCAAGGTGACGCGATTCGGCCTGGGCGGGCTGGATGCCCTCGCCGTGATCGACGGAATGCTGGTCTATGTGACCCCGTCGGGTGCACTCATGGCCGTCAAGATTGACGTGCGCGGTGGCCGCATTCTGGGCAGTCCCGTGGCGCTGGGCCCCACCGTCACAACCTCGATCGCTGGCGCGAGCAAGGCAGCCATCTCCGCGTCCGGCACGC
The DNA here is from genome assembly GCA_966249295.1 of uncultured Gemmatimonadales bacterium. Classification (GTDB taxonomy): domain Bacteria; phylum Gemmatimonadota; class Gemmatimonadetes; order Gemmatimonadales; family GWC2-71-9; genus CAMLHP01. The sequence goes on along the minus strand of CBINCZ010000060.1, from coordinate 4,297 downwards.
TGATCTATCAGCCACTTGAAACGAAGGGCGTGGTCGGCTGGGTCGATCCGCAGACGTATCAGTTCGAGCCGCTGCTGAGCGAGCCCCAGGGGTATGCCTATCCACGCCTGTCGCCCGACGGCAGGCGGATCGCGATGTCGATCCTGGGGGGCACCGGGTCTGATGTCTGGATTTACGACTTCAGTTCAACCACGCTGAGCCGGCTCACCAACTCCGGCACCGCCAACGACCGCCCGGAGTGGACACCCGACGGCAGCCGGGTGCTCTTCCGCACCAACCTCGGCAAGCGTACCGGCATCTGGTGGCAACCCGTCGATTTCAGCGAGCAGGCCGCTCCGCTGCTGGTCAGCGACGCGCATGACTACTACGAAGGCATCCTCTCGCCGGACGGCCGGACACTGGCGTACCAGCGGGACGACGGCGGCACCAACCAGGCCGATGTGCTGGCGCGTGCGGTTACGGGCGACACGATCGACTACCCTGTCGCCGCGACCGAATTCATCGAGGCCCAGCCGAGGTTCTCGCCGGATGGCAAGTGGATCGCCTATGTGACCGATGCGTCCGGACGATCAGAGGTCGTCGTGCGACCGTTCCCCGGCCCGGGCGGACGGGTCCAGGTGTCCGCAGGCGGCGGCGCCGAGCCGGTCTGGTCCCGCGATGGACGGCGCATCTTCTATCGCGACGGGCGCCACATGGTCGCGGCGTCGGTCTCGACCGTCGGCGGCTTCTCGGTCACAAGCCGGACCAATCTCTTTCCGGATGAATACATGTTCTCGCCCGCGCCGCACGCGTTCTACGACGTCTCCGCCGACGGAAGACGGTTTCTCATGATCAAGAACACCGCTACCCCCCGCCTCGTCGTGGTCCACGACTGGGCAAGCGAGCTGCGGGAGCAGCTGCGGGGCGCGGGGGCGCGGTGAATGGCTGTTGGCTGCTGGCGATGGCCGCCGGGCGATTAATGGCTAACAGCCAATAGCCAACAGCCAACGACCAACAGCCAGCGACCTTCCAAAGGAGACCCCATGCCCCGCCCGCAGGACCTCTCCCGCCGCCATTTCGTGGAAGCTGGTGCATCCATCGCCGCCGCCACCCTGCTCCCACTTTCGACCACGACTCATGACTTACGACTCACGACCCAGCAGCCCATCCCGCCCATCTTGCCCATCCTGCCCATCTCGGAATGGACTGTCCCCCAGTTCCAGGACGCCTTCCGGACCGGCCGCTACACCTCGCTGCAGGTCTGCCGGCTCTATCTCGATCGCATCCGAGAACTGGATCAGCGCGGACCCACGCTCAAGTCCATCATTGAGCTGAATCCCGACGCCGAAGCGATCGCACGCCAGCTCGACCGCGAACGCAAGGCGGGCAAGCTGCGCGGGCCGCTGCATGGCATCCCGATCGTCATCAAGGACAACATTGCGACGGCCGACCGGATGGAGACGACCGCGGGGTCGCTGGCGCTGGTGGGGCACAGGCCGCCGCGCGATGCCTTCATCGTGGAGCGGCTCCGTGCCGCAGGCGCCATCATTCTCGGGAAGACCAACCTTTCCGAGTGGGCCAACTTCCGTTCCACCAATTCCACCAGTGGCTGGAGCGGGCGGGGCGGGCTGACCCGCAGCCCCTACGCACTCGACCGCAATCCGTGCGGCTCCAGCTCGGGTACCGGCGTCGCCATCGCCGCCAATCTCTGCGCCATCGGCATCGGCACCGAGACGGACGGTTCCATCGTCTGCCCCTCAAGCCACAGTGCTCTGGCAGGCATCAAGCCGACGGTAGGGCTCGTGTCGCGCAGTGGTATCATTCCCATCTCGCACACCCAGGACACGGCCGGCCCGATGTGCCGCACCGTTACCGATGCCGCCATCCTGCTCGGCGTCATGGCGGGCGCCGATACCGCGGATCCGGCGACGCGGGACGCGGCGGCACACGCGACTGATTATGCCCGCTTCCTGGATGCGAATGGGCTCAAGGGTGCGCGCATTGGTGTGGCGCGCGAGGGGTTCTTCGGCTACAGCAGCGCGGTGGACAAGCTGGCGGAGGAAGCGATCGCCTTGATGAAGAAGGCCGGCGCTGAAATCATTGATCCCGCCGATATTCCGAACGCCGATGGATATGGTCGCGCCGAGGGCGTGGTCCTGCAGTATGACTTCAAGCACGACATCGCTGCGTACCTCGCCACACTCGGTGCCGGTGCCCCCAGAACCCTGGCCGATCTCATCGCATTCAACAATGCCCATGCGAAGGAAGAGATGCCCTATTTCGGGCAGGAGGAATTCGAGCGGTCGGAGAAGCGCGGGCCGCTCACCGACGACGCCTATATCGAGGCGCTGGCGCACTGCCGCCGCCTGTCGCGCACCGAGGGGCTGGATGTTGCCCTGGCGAATAATCGGCTCGATGCCATTATCGCGCCCACCGGCGGGCCGGCCTGGACTACCGACCTGGTGAACGGCGATCACTTCGGCGGCAGCTCGTCCTCACCGGCGGCTGTCTCGGGCTATCCCAGCATCACGGTGCCGATGGGCCAGATTTTCGGACTGCCGGTTGGACTGAGCTTCATTGGTGCCGCGTGGTCGGAACCGACGCTCATCAAGCTGGCCTATGCCTACGAGCAGGCGTCGAAGGCGCGGAAAGCACCGACTTTTGTGGCCACGTTGCCGCTCAGCGCTTAGCGCTCAGCGCTCAGCGCATAGCGCACAGCGGATCGAAGATCTTACCCTCTCCAAGGAGCCCCTTACACATGCGCAAGACCCTCACCGGCTGGCTGGTGCTCACCCTCTGCTTCGTGCTGCTCGGCGTTGGTACCGTGGTCGGCGGCCGGATCTCGCGGCGCGACGCCCTGGACCAGGCGACCATCACCAAGTGGCGCCAGTATGCCGCCGAGGTCGAGCAGGGGAAGCGAACGGCTTCCTCGATGCAGGTCAACGCGCTGACCGAGCTGGCCATCTCCCAGAACGATTACGCCGATTCCGCCATGCAGCTGCTCCAGCTCCTTGGTGGCGGCGTCGCGGTGCTGGGCCTGGTGATGGGGGTGGATGTGTGGCGGAACTTGAAGAGGCTGAAAGCTGAAAGCTGAAAGCTGAAAGCTGAGCGCTGAACGCTGAGCGCTGAGCGCTGAGCGCTGAACGCTGAACGCTGAACGCTGAACGCTGAACGCTGAACGCTGACGATTGAGCGAAGATACTGCCTTCAGCCTTCAGCCTTCAGCCTTCCGCCTTCCGCCTTCCGCGTCAATTAGATTCCACCCATCCCGTCATTAGGAGCTCCATCGTGTCCGTGGGCACCAGTTTCCTCGAGCAGGTCAACCAGTCATTCGATCATGCGGCCAGCTTTACCCGTCACGACCCCACCCTCCTCGCGAACATCAAGGCGTGCAAGAACCTCTTCTACTCCAGCTTCCCCATCAAGCGGGACGATGGCACTATCGAGGTGATGCATGCGTGGCGCGCCGAGCACAGCCACCACAAGTTGCCATGCAAGGGGGGAATCCGGTACGCGGAGAGCGTGGATGCGGGTGAGGTGCAGGCGCTGGCGGCGCTGATGACCTACAAGTGTGCCCTGGTGGACGTGCCCTTTGGCGGGGCCAAGGGCGGCATCCGGCTCAACCCCAAGAAATACTCGGAGGCCGAGCTCGAGCGGATCACCCGGCGCTATGTCTTCGAGCTGGTGCGCAAGAACTTCATGGGCCCCGGTCTCGACGTGCCGGCGCCTGATGTGGGCACCAGCGCCCGTGAAATGGCGTGGATTGCCGACACGTACAGCCAGCTCAAGAATGGCGAGCTCGATGCGCTGGCCTGTGTCACCGCCAAGCCGATCAGCGCGGGCGGCATCCGCGGCCGCACCGAGGCCACCGGCCGGGGCGTCTTCTTCGGCACCCGTGAACTGTGCGGCGTGAAGGAAGACATGAAGGCGGTGGGGCTCACGGCGGGCCTCGAGGGGAAGCGTGTCGTGGTCCAGGGCCTCGGCAACGTGGGCTATCACGCGGCCAAGTTCTTCCAGGAAGGCGGCGCCATCATCGTGGGGTTGGCCGAGTCGGAAGGTGCCATCTCCAACCCCAAGGGGCTCGACGTCGACAAGGTCATGGAGCACCGCCGGAACACGAAGAAGATCAGCGACTTTCCCGGCGCCACCAACCTCGCCAGGCGCGAGGACGCCCTTGAGCTCGACTGCGATATCCTCATTCCCGCCGCGCTCGAGCGGCAGATCACCGAGGAAAACGCGCCCCGCATCAAGGCCAGGATCGTGGTGGAGGCCGCGAACGGCCCCACCACCCAGGAAGCCGATGCCATCCTCGACCAGC
>CBINCZ010000059.1:0-9243 GCA_966249295.1 uncultured Gemmatimonadales bacterium | reverse complement strand
GAGAACTGTCGGTGAAGCAGGTGGCCCATAAGGTGGGCTTCCGGAGCCGGCAGTCGTTCTCGGCGGCGTTCCGGGAGGAGTTCGGCGTCGCGCCATCGGATGTGGGCGGGGCGCCGGACTAGCCGTGGTCCGGTGCTGACGTTCACCGCAGAGGCGCAAAGAGCACGGAGGATCGACCTGAAGAAACTCCGCGCTCTTTGCGTCCCTGCGGTGAATGCCCCATCGCGGACCAGAAGGAACTCAGCCGTACTTGTTGTGCGCGTTCTCGATGGTGGTGGCGTCGAGGGTGCAGCTCACGCCGGCCGCCGGGAGATCGCACGTCACCGGCCTCGGCACGATCCGGTCCACCCAGGCGACGAAGTCATCGCCGCACATGCTCCACACGCCGGCCGGGTTGTGCGTGGAACGACTCCCGGTGCAGGTGAGCGTGGCGACATGCCGGAAGGGCCACCGGAACTGGACCAGGTTGGCGGAATTGCCGTACACCATGGTGTTGTGGTTGCGCCCGTCCTGGAACGCGAGCATCCAGCCAGGCGTCTCGCTGAAAACGAATGGCTTGTACCAGGTCCCCTCGCACTTTTCGCCGCTCCCGGCCAGATCGTAGAATTTGTTCCGGTTCTTCGGGGCGGAGTCACTCCCGACCTCGCGGACGTGCAGCCACACGTTGAAGGGCGTGCAGTTGGCGCCGTGGTCCACCGTCTGTGTCATCAGCTTCTCGAACTCGGATTGAGTGTTGATGGGGCTGGTCTGCCAACCGTACACCATGTCGGTGTCGAAGAAGCCGGTCATGACCTGCCATGCATCAGTGCCCTTCAGCTTGTAGCTGTAATTCGTGCTGCTGACGATGATCTTGTTCTCCATGTTCTTGAAGCCGTAGGTCTTTTCCAGGTACTGGCCGGGCGTGCCGCTCTTCCAGCCCTCCACCCAGGCATCGAGGTGCGACATGCGGGAAATGCCCCAGTTGGTGTAGCCCAGATAGTGCACCGTGTTGACGGCGGCCGTGTCGTCGTAGCGCACCGCCATGACGCCGCACGGCGCTGACGATACGAGCGGATAGGTGCAGGTACTGCCCGCGGCCTTGGTGAAGTCCTCCAGCGACAGCGGGAACAGGTACGGGTTGTCCGCGTCGTACTTGAGCACGAAGTTGTCGCCGGTGTAGGGCGCTCCCGCGGCGGTGTACTGGGCGAGGAGGGCGTTGTACACATCGTTGGCACGGCCGGCGGCCTGGTTGCAGTAGAGCGCCCCGTTGGGGTCGGCGCACACGTCCTGCACGGAGTCGGCGGGTATCACGTCCGAGCCCGGCGAGCCGGCGGCGACCCACGCCCGATAGTGCTGGGCCTCGATATACAGAAAGAGCGCCCGGACCTGATAGTTGTAGTAGTAGTCGGTGAACAGGTTGACCTGGCCGTAGTAGGTCCCGTCTCCTGCCATGACGCTGCCGGGCACCGGGACCGACTGGGCGCAGGCGGGAATTACGCCGGTGCTGGCCGGCCCGGTGAGCGTGCTGGCGAAGGTGCTGATCACCTGGCCAATCGGCTGCTGGCTGGCATACGACCCCAGCCCCAGGACCTGATCCACCCAGTCGGCGATTTCCGCGGACGGCACGAGACCCCCATTGGCCGCCGTCGAGACCAGGCTCTGATAGGCGCCGATCAGGTAGTCCACCCGGCCCTTCTCGCCGGTGAGCGCGGTGGCCCAGGTGCTGCAGTTGAGGACCGTCAGTTCTCCCTCGATCGCGTTCAGCTCCTTCTCGATGTCGTTCAGCTGACCGATGATCACCTGCAGGTCGTCGTCGATCTTGTCCAGCTGGGCGCTGTAGTCGGGGCTTCCGGAAGAGAGCCCCAGCGCGCCCATGGCCCAACCGGCCGCCTGGCCGCCGATTTCGCCCGCGGCGCCTTGCGCCGCGCTTTTCGAGAGACTGACAAACATGCCACTGGCCGCGCTTCCTTCGGCGCCGCCGATCAGCCCGTCCGGCGTAGCGGGATCGTCGGGAACGTCGGGATCAAACGGCCCGATGGAGCCGTCGCCGCAGCCGGCCAGGAGCACGAGCGCGAGCAGGGCGACCCGTGCCATGGACCACCAGTGGATGCGGTCGCCGTATCGCCGGCGCCGCGCAGTGCCTTCATTTGGTGTCGTCATTTTCCTTCCCTCCGCGTTGTTGGGTGCGGTTCGGTGAATCGGGCGGCTGGCGGCCAGGCGCGGAGAGTCCGAGCATGGCACGCAACGCTTCGATTTCGAGGCGAATCGCCTCAAGCCGCTCATTCGGGCCGGAATCCTCCCTGCCGGGTTGCGTGGCATCGAGGTCCTCGGCCGGCTCCGGATTGGGTGGATCCTGGGACTGGCTCACTGATCCGACCTTTCAGGGTCTTCGGTGGCGGAGACACCTTAGGACAGAGCACCCGGCCACGCTTGCCATATCGGTCTCCGAGCTTGCCGGGCGGTCTTCAGACCTGACGTCTCGGCATCCACGCTTGCCAAGAGGCGCTCAGAGCCCACAACTCACAGCTTCCCCCATTGCCCTTACCCCGCCCGTGGAACGGCACGGTCACCGGCTGGCCGCCCGCGCGCTGGTGCGCAATGAGGGCAGCCTCACCGGCCGGGACGTGACGCCCGAAGCGGTGCGGCCGCTGTTCGAGAAAGCGATTGATGGATTGGAGACCGTCTGGCACCTGATCGGCTGCGAGAGCGTGGGCCTTGCCACGCTGCGGTATTGCGATGTGGTGTCGAGGCTTCGCGAGCGGAAGGCGGAAGGCTGTTAGCCTCTGGTACGCTCTCAGCTCTCAGCTCTCAGCTCTCAGCTCTCAGCTCTCAGCCCTCAGCTCTCAGCCCTCAGCTCTTAGCTCTCAGCTCTCAGCTCTCAGCTCGCAGCTCCCACCTTCTCCCTCCCCCCAGCATCGCGGCGCCAATGATGGCGTAGGTCTCGAGATGCGGATCAACCAGTGGATTCGCGCATCTCACGGAAGGCCACGTCTCGTGTCATGCCCTAAACGTTTGACGGACAACAAGTTAGGCCGTCACGCCCGCGTTGCGCCGGCCCCTCTATCCCGTTATTATTCAGTGTTCCCCGGCCCACCCGCCGGCCATCCGTGTCTGATTTCCAGCGAGCCCCATGACCGCACCACATTCGCGCGAGCGTATCCTGCCGCGCCTCATCGAAGAAGAGATGCAGCAGTCGTTCATCAACTACTCGATGAGCGTCATTGTCTCGCGCGCGTTGCCCGATGTCCGTGACGGGCTCAAGCCCGTGCACCGCCGCATCCTCTACGCCATGAACGAGCTGGGCCTGGTGCCCGGTCGTCCCTACAAGAAGTCCGCCACCGTCGTGGGTGACGTGCTCGGCAAGTACCACCCGCACGGCGACAGCTCGGTATACGACGCGCTGGTGCGCATGGTGCAGGATTTCTCGCTCCGGTACCCGCTGGTCGATGGCCAGGGCAACTTCGGCTCGGTGGACGGCGACCCGGCGGCGGCGTACCGGTACACCGAGGCTCGCCTCACTCGCATCGCCATGACGATGCTGGAGGACATCGACAAGAACACGGTCGACTTCCAGCCCAATTTCGACGACCGGCTGGAGGAGCCCACCGTCCTCCCCTCGCGGCTCCCCAACCTCCTGGTCAACGGCTCGAGCGGCATCGCGGTGGGCATGGCCACCAACATCCCGCCCCACAACCTCAAGGAAATCGCCAAAGCTATCGAGCTGCTGGTGGACGATCCCGAGGCCACCATCGCCGACCTGCGCAAGGTGGTGAAGGGGCCCGATTTCCCCACCGGGGGGTTCATCTACGGGCGGGAGGGGATCAAGGACGCCTACGAGACCGGCCGAGGCCGGGTCGTCATGCGCGCCCGGGCCCAGATCGAGGAGAAGGAGTCGAGCGGCAAGTCGCAGATCGTGATCACCGAGATCCCCTACCAGGTGAATCGCGAGAACCTGGTGCGCTCCATCGCCGACCTGGTGAACGCCAAGAAGATCGACGGGATCAGCGGCGTGAACGACGAGTCGGACAAGGACGGCATGCGGGTGGTAGTGCAGCTCAAGCGCGACGCCATCCCCCACGTGGTGCTCAACCAGCTGTACAAGCACACCCAGATGCAGTCCACCTTCGGCGTCATCATGCTGGCGCTCGACAACGGCGTGCCGAAGGTCATGAACCTGAAGGAACTGGTCCAGCGCTACATCGAGCACCGCATGACGGTGATCGTGCGCCGGACCCAGTTCGAGCTGGACGCCGCCCAGGCCCGCGAGCACATCCTCGAGGGGCTCAAGATCGCGGTCGACAACATCGACGAAGTCATCAAGATCATCCGCGGTTCCGAGACCACCGAAGAAGCCGACCAGAAGCTGCGCAAGCGCTTCAAGCTCTCCGAGAAGCAGAGCGACGCCATCCTCAACATGCGGCTGGCCAAGCTCACCGGCCTCGAGATCGAGAAGCTCGAGGCGGAGCTGGCCGAGGTGCGCGCGCTGATCAAGGACCTCAAGGACATCCTGGCCAGCAAGAAGCGGCAGGCCACCATCCTCAAGACCGAGCTGCGCGAGGTGGCCGACAAGTTCGGCGACGCGCGCCGCACCGAGATCCTCTCCGACCAGGGCGAGTTCACGGTCGAGGACCTCATTGCCGAAGAGGACATGGTCATCACCATCTCCCACACCGGCTACATCAAGCGCATCCCGGTGTCGGCGTACCGCCGCCAGCGGCGCGGGGGACGGGGCCTCACCGGTACCGACCTCAAGGCCGATGACTGGGTGGAGCACCTGTTCGTGGCCAGCACGCACGACTACCTGATGTTCTTCACCAACCAGGGGCAGGTGTACTGGCTCAAGGTGCACGAGATCCCGCAGGCCTCGCGCGCGGCGCGCGGCAAGCCGGTGGTCAACTGCATCGCCATCCGGCCCGGCGAGCAGATCGCGGCGCTGGTGCCGGTGCGGGAGTTCAGCGAGAACCAGTGGCTCATGTTCGCCACCCGGCAGGGCACGGTGAAGAAGACCCGGCTCTCCGAGTACGGCAACGTCCGCTCCACCGGCATCCGCGCCATCAACATCGAGGACGGCGACGAACTCATCGACGTCCAGGTGTGCGAGGCCAACAACGACATCATCCTCGCCACCCGCGCTGGCATGAGCATCCGCTTCCATCAGGGCGACGCCCGCGAAATGGGCCGGGCCACGGCGGGCGTGAAGGGCATCCAGCTCACCGGCGAGGACGTTGTCATCGGCATGGTGGTGGTGCGGCGCGAGGCCACCCTGCTGGTTGTGAGCGAGAAGGGCTACGGCAAGCGCTCGGAGCTCTCGGAGTACCGGGTGCAGAAGCGCGGCGGCAAGGGCATCATCACCTTCAAGGTGACCGAGAAGACCGGCTCCATCGTGGCGCTCAAGGAAGTCATCCCCGATGACGAGCTCATGATGATCACCCACCATGGCGTCATCATCCGCTGCGCGGTGGACGGGATCCGGGTGATCGGCCGCAACACCCAGGGGGTCAAGGTGATGAACCTTGACCCGGGTGACACCCTGCAGGACGTGGCGCGGGTGGTGAAGGAGGACGAGACCGGCACCGAGGACAGCGCCGACGAACCGGTGCCGGCCGGTGGCGACGCCGCCGAATAGGGTGAGCGCCGAATCCATCAGGGCTGCCGCCGCGGCGCTTGAGGGCGTCGCGGTGCGCACCCGCCTCGATCCCGTCACCCTGCCCGGCGGCGGCACCCTGCTCATCAAGTGCGAGCAGGACCAGCCCATTGGCGCGTTCAAGATCCGGGGCGCCTGGACGGCCCTCTCGCGTCTCGCGCCCGAGGCCCGCACTCGCGGCGTCGTGACCCATTCCAGCGGCAATCACGCCCAGGCCATCGCCTTTGCGGCCCAGCGCCTGGGCATCCCCGCCGTCATTGTCATGCCGGCCGACGCACCCAAGATCAAGATTGCCGGCGTCCGCCGCTATGGCGGCGAGATCGTCTTCGTCCAGGACCGGAGCCAGCGCGATCCCACCTGCCGCGCCATTGCCGCCGAGCGCGGCATGGTCATGGTCCCGCCGTATGAGCACGAGGATGTGATCGCCGGGCAGGGGACGGTGGCTCTCGAGATTCTCGAACAGTGTCCCGACGTCCGCACGGTGCTCGTGCCGGTGGGCGGCGGAGGGCTGATCGGCGGGATTGCGACCTGGTTCCGCTCCGAGGCACCCCACGTGCGCGTCATTGGCGTCGAGCCGGTGGGCGCGCCCAAATTGAGTGCCGCGCTCAGCGCTGGTACTCCCACCGCCGTGCCCAATCCCCACAGCCTTGCCGATGGGCTCCTGCCTGCTGCGCTCGGAGACTTGCCCTTTTCCGCAATCCGGGGCACCGTGAAGGACGCAGTACAAGTCGATGACGACGCAATCCGTGCCGCCGTACGCTTCCTCCATGGCGCCGGCCTCACCGTCGAACCGTCCGGCGCCATCACGACGGCGGCGGTACTGGCAGGGCTGGTGGACGCCGAGCCACCGGTGGTGGCGGTGGCAAGCGGCGGCAACATTGACCCGGACCTTCTCCAGTCACTGGTGACATAGATGGGGCTCGCCCCGAAAATTCTCGTCGCGGACGACGACCAGACCCTCTCGCGCACGCTCTCGTGGATCCTGCGGGAGAACGGCTACGATGTGGTCGCGATTCCCGGCGGTGACCACCTCTTCGATCATCTCGCAGCGGACACCTTCGACCTGCTGCTGCTCGACATCATGATGCCCCGGGTGAACGGGCTCGAGCTGCTGCAGAAGGTGCGGGCTGATTCCCGCTGGCGCGATCTCCCCGTGCTCATGATTTCCTCGATGCCACCCGAGGACGCGACCGTCCGCGCCCTGGGTCTCGGCGCGCAGGATTTCATTCCCAAGCCGTTCCGGGTGCGGGAACTGCTGGCCCGGGTCAAGGCCCATCTCCGCGCCGGGCGAGAGCTCAACCAGGCGCGCACCGACGCCCGCTCCCGTTCGGAGCTGGTGGACATCCTGCAGGAAGTGGCCTCGAGCCTTACGCCTGAGGAAATCTTCCAGGTGCTGGTGCGGCGGGTGGCGCAGGGCCTCCGGATCTCGCGCTGCTCCATCATCCTGGCCGAGCCGGGCGAGGCCACCGGCACCGTGGTGGCGGCGTTCGAGAACCCGACGCTCCGGAACCTGCGGGTGGATCTCACCCGCTATCCCGAAATCCGCCACGCGCTCGACACCGGCGAGCTGGTGCTGGCGCAGGATGTGGCCACCGACCCGCTGTACGACCAGATCCGCGAGGCCTGGCAGAAGGAGGGGCGCGCCATCCCGGCCCGCTCCGCCATCGCCATGCGGTTCGACCTCAACGACAAGCCGGCCGGCGTGTTCTTCCTGCGGACCACCGACGAGGACGTCCCGCTCAACCAGCAGGACGTACAGTTCGCCAACCAGATCATCACGGCCGCGGTGAGCTCGCTGGAGCGGGCCTACGACCTCCAGAAGGCGGTGACTGGCCAGGAGCAGCTCCGGCACCTCGCCTCCACTGATTCACTCACCGGCGTGCTCAATCGCCGGGCGCTGGGCGAGAAGATCGAGCAGGAGATGGACCGCGCGGCGCGCTACGCCTCGCTGCTCACGCTGATGATGGTGGACATCGACAACTTCAAGCAGATCAACGACACCTACGGCCACCTCACGGGCGACCGCATCCTGAAGCAGCTGGCCACCCTGCTCAAGCGCGAGCTGCGTTCGCCCGATACGGTGGCGCGCTATGGTGGCGAGGAGTTCGTGGTGCTGCTGCCGGAGACGACCACCACCGAGAGCCGCAACTTTGCCGAGCGGGTCCTCAAGCGGGTGGCCGGGTATGATTTCGGCGAGCCGGGCCGGCCGGTCCGGGTCACCATCAGCATCGGGCTCGCCGCCTACCCCAACGAGAAGGTGACTGACGGCGAGTCGCTCCTCCGCCTGGCCGACCACAACCTCTACCGGGCCAAGAGCGACGGCCGGAATCGCGTGCGCGATTGAGTAACCGCCGGTGCCCGCGCTGCCACGCGCAGTTTGATCCCCCGGCGCGCTACTGCGCGCGCTGTGGCTCGCCACTCGTCGAATTCGCCCCGCCCACCCTCACCGCTCCTCCCCTCCCTGCGACCGAACCGCGCGTGCGGAGTTCGGCCAGGGACGCGCCTCGCTCCACGGCGCAGGAAGCGGCACGCTACGGCTCGCTCACGGGAACGGTGCTGGACGGCAAGTACCGCATCGAAGACAAGGTGGGTGAGGGCGGCATGTCCTGGGTCTACAAGGCCGAGGAACTTGGTACCGGCCGCACCGTCGCGATCAAGCTCCTGCCGCCTCGGCTTGCCAAGGACGGCGCCGCGGTGGAACGGCTTCGGCGCGAGGCCGACATCGCCGACCGGTTCCAGCATCCCAACGTCTGCCCCATCCTCGCCTTCGGCCACACCGACGAGAATGTGCTCTACCTCGTCATGCCGTTTCTCACCGGCGAGACGCTCTCCGACTACGAAATCCGCACCCGCGCCGTGCCGCTCCGTGAAGGGGTCCAGATCCTGGTGCAGGTCTGCCGCGGGCTGCAGCACGCCCACGACCTCGGCATCATTCACCGGGATCTGAAGCCGGAGAATGTGATGCTTGTGAGGGAGGTCACGGGTCACGAGTCACGGGTCGCGAGTCCCGTGACCCACGACCCGCGACCCGCGACCCGGGCCGTCGTGATGGATTTCGGCCTCGCCAAGCGTCGGCGGGCCAGCGCCGAGGTGGTCAAGCTCACCCAGACCGGCATCGTGCTGGGGACACCCGAGTTCATGAGCCCGGAGCAGATCCGGGGGCGGCCACTCGATGGACGCAGCGATATTTACGCGGTGGGTGTGCTGGCGTTCGAGCTCTTTACCGGTCAGCTTCCGTTTGTCGGGAAGGACGCGCAGGAGACCATGATGGCCCGCCTCAAGGGCCTGCCGCGCCGCCTGCGGGAGTTCCGTCCCGACCTTCCGTCCCGGCTCGAGGCGGTGGTCGCACGGGCGCTCGAACTGGCGCCGGAAGACCGGTATCAGTCCATGAACGATCTTGCCAACGCCCTGGAACGCGTCGCGAGCGGGGGCCGGCTGGCCCGGCTCTTCCGCCGGCGGAATTGAAGGAGGTGCGTATGTGGATTTTTTGGCGTCGAGCGTCAGGCGTCGAGCGTCGAGAGGTCGAGGGTCGAGGAGTCGAGAGTCGAGGGGTCGAGGAGTCGAGCGCTCGACGCTCGACGCTCGACGTCCGACGCCGTGCCGGCCTCGCCTCCTACTTC
>CBINCZ010000058.1:0-9354 GCA_966249295.1 uncultured Gemmatimonadales bacterium | reverse complement strand
AGGAGCTGGATGGCGTTCTCGAGGGGATTGAGGATGATCTCCTTGGTCTCGGTGATCTCCAGGCGGTTGTTGAAGTGCGGGAAGGGGAAGGCGGTGGTGAAGTGGATGATCTTGCGGGACTGGTTGGCGACGTTCTGCTGCTGCTTGCGGTGGTGCCGCTGCTGCGTCCCGAGCCGCCGCGCACATGGACGCTCGCCGCCGCGGGAGCGGTGGTCGGCGTCCTGGTCCTGCTCAAGCCGATCTATCTTGCCTTCCTCGTGATCCCGGTCGCTGCCGCCGCGCCATGGCAGCCAGGCACCCGCTGGCGCCCTGGCCAGCTCGGCGCAATCGTCGCCGGCATCGCGATGCCGATCGTGCTGTTGCTGGGCTGGTTTGCAGCGCGCGGCGCGCTCGGTGCTTTCTTCGACGCCTACATCGGCTACAACGTGGCTCGCAACGGCCCCGGCATCTTCAGTGGCTTCGTCCACATGCTGGCGGACGGCACGCTCTCCTATCCGATCTGGCTGCTGGCGTTCACTTGCGCACTGGCGGGAGCCGCCGCGATCTGGCCCGAACACCGGCGGGCGGCGGCGGTGCTGGTCGCGTGGATTGCCGCGGCGATGCTCGTGATCCATCTCCAGCGGCCGTACTACGCCTACCGCGCGCACGTGCTCAGTCCACCGGTGGCGCTGCTTGCGCTCGCCGCGCTGTCGCGGGCATGGACCCAGGCCGGCACCGCGCGCCTGCTGGCGCTTGCCGTGGCGGTGGTCTTTGCTGTCGTGGAGGCGCGCACGCCGGCGGCACAGGTGGCGCTCTGGGCCCGTGAGATTCCGGGACCCGGCACCAACGCCGACCTGCAGGAGCATTTTGACTTCCTTACCGCCACGTCTGCCAGCCAGTCACGGGTGGTGGCGGAGGTCGACCGCCTCACCAGGCCCGGCCAGCCGATCTTCGTCTTCCGGCATCCGGCCATCTACTTCCTTGCCGACCGGCCGTCGGCCAGCCGATTTGCCGTGGAAGCCGCCCTGGGCATGGGCGCGCCGCCCGATTATCTGCGCGCCAACCAGGACGAGCTGGCCCGCGAGCTCACCACAAAGCTTCCGGCGCTGATCATCCTGCCCGACGACAGCACGGTCCAGGATCCCTGCCTTGGCTGTTTCGAACCGCTCTCGTGGATGTCGCAGTCGGTGCAGGAACTCTCGCCGAAATATCGGCTCGCCAGCCGGGCTGACGGTTTCGCGGTATTCGAGCGGACGGGTCAAGCAGCAGCGGACAGCACGCAATAGCCGCGCTGGGCCGAGCATCCTATCTTTCCAGCCCGTTCACCCGCCTTCCTGAAAGTTGCAATGCGCGCACTGGTAAAAGTTGCTCCCGGCCCCGGAATGGAACTGCGTGATGTCCCCGTGCCGCAATGCGGCCCGAGCGACGTACTCATCCGGGTGCATTACGCCGGCGTCTGCGGCACGGACCTTCACATCTGGGAATGGGACTCGTGGGCCTCGGCCCGGCTCAAGCCTCCAGTGGTCATCGGGCATGAGTTTGCGGGCGAGGTATCCCAGCTGGGCCGAGAGGCGGAGGCCGCCGGGCTGTTGCAGGTGGGTGACCTCGTCACCGCTGAGGGGCACGTGGTCTGCGGCCACTGCCTGCAGTGCCGCATTGGCGAGAGCCACCTCTGCCGCCGGACGTCCATCATCGGCGTGGACCGCGACGGCGCCTTCGCCGAGTACATCGTCATGCCAGCGTCCAACGTGATGAAGCTCGACGGAATTGCGCCCGAGGTCGGCGCCATCATGGATCCCACGGGCAATGCGGTTCATACCGTGCTCGAGGGCGGCATGGCCACCGGTGGCCGGGTGCTGGTCATCGGCTGCGGCCCCATCGGCTGCTTCGCGGTCGGCGTGGCGCGCGCCGCGGGCGCGTCGCTGGTGGTCGCCAGCGACCTCAACCCGAAGCGGCTGGAGCTGGCGCGCGCGATGGGCGCGCACGTCACGCTCGACGCACGCAGCGAGGACGTGCCCGCGCGCGTGCACGAGCTCACGGCCGGCGATGGCGCCGACCTCGTGTGCGAAATGAGCGGCCATCCGGCGGGCCACGCCACCGCGTTTGCCTCCGCCCGCCTGGGTGGGCGCATCAACCTGCTCGGCACTCCCAGCCGCACGACCGACGTGAACTTCGCCCGCGATGTCATCTTCAAGGGGCTCACGCTCTATGGCGTGACCGGGCGCCGCATGTATGGGACGTGGGACGTGATGCGTCGCTTCATCGGCTCGGGCCAGCTCGATCCGCGCCCAGTCATTACTCACCGCTTTCCGCTCGATCGGATGTCCGAGGCCATCCAGGTGATCAAGGATGGCCAGGCGGGCAAAGTGATCCTGGAGATCAGGCAATGATCGACCCTCTTGGCAGCAGGCTCTCCGCCGACCTTGCCCAGTTCCGCGCCGACGGGGTGTACAAGCAGCTCAATTACCTCACAAGTCCGCAAGGCCCGCGCGTCCAGATGGAAGGGCGCGGCGAGGTGATCATCCTCTCCTCCAATAACTATCTCGGGCTGAGCAACGAACCGGCCGTGGTCGAAGCCGGAACGAAGGCGCTGGTACAGTACGGCGCCGGCACCGCATCGGTGCGTTTCATCTGCGGCACCTTCGATATCCATCGCGAACTGGAATCGGCGCTCGCCGGCCTGGTGGGCACCGAGGCCAGCCTCAGCTTCGTGAGCTGCTGGAATGCCAACGAAGCACTCCCGGCGACGGTGCTCGGCGAGGATGACATCGTCATCAGCGACCAGCTCAATCACGCCTCGATCATTGACGGCGTGCGACTGGCCAAATCAATCACCAAGTGCCAGTCGGCGGTCTATCGCCACGGCGACCTGGCGCACCTCAAGGAGTTGCTCGCGGCTGCGAAGGACCGCCGCACCCGGATGGTCATCACCGACGGCGTCTTCTCCATGGAGGGCGCCATCGCGCCCCTGCCCGACCTGATCGAGATTTGCCGGGCCCATGACGCCGTCCTCGTGGTGGACGACTCGCACGCGACCGGTGTGCTGGGCGCCAACGGCCGCGGCACCGCCGAGCATTTTGGCGTGCATGGCGAAGTGGACATCATCACGTCCACGCTGGGCAAGGCACTGGGCGGGGCCGCCGGCGGTTTCGTTGCCGCGCCCGAATCGGTCTGCGACTATCTCACGCAGCGCGCCCGGCCGCAGCTCTTTTCCAATGCGCTACCCTGCACTGTCGCAGGCAGTGCACTGGCCAGCGTGCGGTTTCTCGAGGATCACCCGGAACGGGTGCGCACCCTTCGCGAGAACGCCAACTACTTCCGCGAGCAGTTGCTCGGGCTTGGATTCAAGCCCCTCGCCGGCGAGACGCCGATTATCCCGGTCATCCTTGGCGAAACGTCGGATGCCATCCGGATGAGCGGCATGCTGCTCGACGAAGGCGTCTTCGTCACCGGCTTCGGTTATCCGGTCGTGCCGCAAGGCCAGGCCCGGGTCCGTTGCCAGATCTCCGCCGCCCATTCCCGCAGTGACCTGGACCAGGCCCTGACCGCCTTCAAGAAGGTGGGGAGCCAGCTCGGCCTCATCTGAGCCGCTGGCCCCCTCCTTGCACCTTCCCCGGTGAACGCGGGGCGCATCCGTCGCCCCGCCGGCTCCCAAAGCCTTATTTCAAAACAAGTTAGTTCCCAGCGGGGCACCTTCCGGAGCCCTCGCGATTTCCAACGGCCCCTGCGCAAATCCACGGCATGGGCGGCACTTTCGAGGGAGACTGGTGCGATGAGCCGGCTTAGCCGCAGCATTTCACTGTTCGCACTCCTGACGGCCATTGGCGCATCCAGCGCGGCCGCCCAGCAACTGGCGAGCGACAACTTCCGCTGGTACGTCGGCGGCCAGGCTGGCGCCTTCATCTTCCGCACGCCCAACCAGACCCGCGGCGCCATTCCGATGGCGGGCGGCCACTTCCTGATCAAGGCCAAGCGGGGTGGGCTCTACATCGCCGTGGATGAGGCATTCAAGAAGAATCAGCAGAGCAGCTACATCACATCGTCCGGCTCAGTCCAGGACGTCACCTTTACTGATGTCCGCCGGTTCACCTTCGCGCTCATGGCCTTCCCGGTGCGCGGTCCGGCGACGCCGTACTTCGGCGTGGGCGGCGGTATCATGAATGTGGTGAGCCCGAAGGCGGGCGGATTCGACGATCCGGTGGCTTCGGATCTCGGCAGCAGCGGCTTCGCCACCTTCATGGCGGGACTGCAGTTCCGGGTTGGCGGCGTGAGCGCCTTCGGCCAGTACCAGATCCAGACCATTCCCGGATTCAAGGCCAACGAATTCGGCGCCGGCCGCCTCATCAGCGGCACGGTCCACTCCATCGCCGGCGGTGTCCGGGTCAGCCTCGGCGCAGCCCGCGAGGAGCTCTAGTCCGGGGCCCGGAGGCCCACGGCGAGCCAGTCTCCACGAACCGGAGCGGCCATTCGACGGCGCGCGTGATTCCCACGCGCGCCGTTGTCGTTATGGCCGTCGGTGCAATGCCGGGGTGAACCGTCACCGCCGAGGCGCGCATCGGCACTCCGTCGACGTCGCGCGTCATGCCGAGTGCCATGGTGAGCCGGCCGGGGCCGGAGGCCAGCAACCGATCCGGCACTCCGCCGCGCCGCGCCCGCATCACGTCCAGTCCTTCCAGCGGCTCCAGCGCTCGCAGCAGGACAGCGGCTGCGACACCCTCCTCAAGGCAGACCAGGTTGGCGCACCAGTGGATGCCATACGACCGGTACACGTACCACGTTCCCGGTGCGCCATAGATGGCGGCATTCTGGGCGTTGCGGCGCCCGTTGTACGCATGTGAAGCGGGATCATCCACGCCGAGGTAGGCCTCGGTCTCCACGATGCGCGCCGCCGTGACCGCACCGTCGATCCGGGATACAACGACGCATCCGATCAGCTCACGCGCGACCACATCGGCAGGACGGCGGAAAAAACGAACGGGCAGCGTCGCTGCCCGTCGGTTGGTCACGTAGCCACCTCGTCGCCGGCGGCGGGCTTGGCGGCAGCTTTCTTCCTGGTCCGCCGTCTCGGCTTGGCCGTCTTGACTTGCTTGCTCGTGCCGGTGGATTCGCTCGCGGTACTCGCACCAGCCGGCTCAGTCGTCTCGGCAGCCTTGCTCGTCCTGCTCGTCCTGCTCGTCTTGCTCGCCTTGCTCGCCTTTTTCGTCCTGGTCGTCCTGCTCGCCTTCTTCGCCTTGCCCGTCTCGCCCGCCTTGTCTGTCTTGTCCCCGTTGTCCGCCATCTTCACGACACCAACCAGCGGCACCTCCGCCGGCCGCGAGGGCGCCCGTGAGCCGCGGCGGAACCGTACGCCGCGCCGCGCCGGCGGGGCGGGCTCCGGCGCCGGTTCCGGCGCGGTTGCTCCGTTATCCTCACTCACTGCTGGTGCCGCCGTTTCCTGAGCGCGATAGCCCGGGCGGCGGTGGAGACTGATCTCGTACTCGTTGTCGCCGGCCATCCGTACATCGGCGATCTCCGCGTCATTGGCCTGCCGCAGCAGCCGGGGGAATCGCTCGGGATCGAGGAGCTCGTCCTCCTTGCCCAGCATGGCGACCATGCGGGAGCGAAGCTGTTCATGGGTGGCCGGCCCACGCAGTTCGGCGAGCGCTTCGGTCATCAGCTGGAACGCGCGCGCCAGCGTCAGGCCGCTCGGCGCGCGAGGCGCCGCCGTCTCGGCCGGCGCTGTTTCTGCCGCCGCGCCCTCACGCTCGCGCTCCCTGCCTCGGCCCCGGCGGCCCCGCCGCCGCGAGGTCGCACGCTCCTCGCGCGCCGGCTCCGCCGGCTTCTCCGCTGCGGCGCTTCGCGCAGCCGGCCGCGCCGGCTTGGCGGGCGCCGCCCCGACCGGGCTGATCTCGAACTGGCCATTCTCCAGCTTGGCGAGCTGGATGAGGCCGCGGTTGGCGGCTTCCGTGACGAACTTGCTGAAGCGATTGAACCCGGCGTTGCGCTCATCGAAGTTGGGGTCGATCTGCTGCATCACCTGCTTCAGCCGGTCGCTGCGCATCACGTCGCCCTGCTGCGCCATCCGATTCACCGCCTCGCCCACCAGCTCCCACGGATCCCGCTGGATGGAGGGCGTCTCGCCCTCCTTGGTGAGCCCCGCCAGGTCGGTGTAGGAGTAGTACTCGTCGCAGTTCTGGATCAGCAGGTCGCTCGCCGACTCACGGATGCCGACACCCACCACGTACTTGCCGTACTCCTTCAGCTTGATCACCATCGCCGAGAAGTCGCTGTCCCCGGACATCACGATGAACGTGCCGATTTCCGGGCGGGTGAAGACCAGCTCCACCGCGTCAATGGCGAGGCGGATATCAGTGGCGTTCTTCTTGGTGGTACCGAAGGCGGGGGCAAAGATCAGGTCGATGGACGATTCGGAGAGCGGGACGATGTACTGGGGATACCGTCGCCAGTCGGCATAGGCGCGCTGGACCGCCACCTTGCCCTTGATGATGTCGCTGTTGAGGAGGGCCTTCAGTTCCTTGGTGAGGTCGGAGCGGATGCCGAGGGTGACGTTGTCGAAGTCGATGAGGAGGGCTGCATGAGGAGCATGCGGCGCAAGTTCGGCCGAACGGCCGGGACGCTGGTGTGAATAATTCACGACGGTTGTGGGTCAGGGCCGACGCCCCACGGCGGCACCCGGAGGTGCTGCCGCTCGGCGCTCGGCGCGTGGTTCTCGGCCGGTTCCGACCGGGTCACCCGGCGGGCTGTCG
Organism: uncultured Gemmatimonadales bacterium; assembly: GCA_966249295.1. Lineage (GTDB taxonomy): Bacteria > Gemmatimonadota > Gemmatimonadetes > Gemmatimonadales > GWC2-71-9 > CAMLHP01. The sequence continues at coordinate 2,629 of CBINCZ010000058.1, read as the reverse complement.
CATCGGCCGCGGAGCGCACCGATGCGCCCCACCGCGACAGCGCCGCCGCGGAACAGCGCGGCGGACAACGGCGCCCACCGATTCTCGGCGAGCCGTGGAAATCTAGGGAGGTGGACGGGGATTGCACAGGGGCGCTCGGCGCGACGCGCTCAGCGCTCAGCGTCCCCGCCCGCCACCGGCAGCGACAGCGTAAACTGAAAACTCGTCCCCTTGTCCTGCTCGGTCTCGACCTCGAGTCGCGAGCCCATGGCTTCTACCAGCTTCCGGCAAATGCTGAGGCCCAGCCCGGAGCCCGAGAAAGCGTATTCGCCTTCCCGCTGGCGCCGTCGGAAGGGCTCGAAGAGCGTCGCCATTCGCTGCGGAGGAATGCCGCGCCCGGTGTCCCGTACGGTGAACTCCACGGCGTCCGCGCCGGCGTCGCGGCCGGTCACCTGGACGTATCCCTCACTGGTGAACTTGAGCGCGTTGGTGGTGAGGTTGAGCAACACCCGGCTGAGCGCCACCGGGTGTCCAATCCGGAAATCCTGCTGGGGACAGGCGAGCCGCACTTCCAGTCCCTTCTCTTCGGCGATGGGCAGCACGATGTCGCGCACCGAGTCGAGGATGTCGACGACCGAGAAGGGGATCGGCTCCAGGTCCACCAGGCGGTCGCCGCCGCGGGCCAGCTCGATGACGTCGCTGGCCATGGACGACAGGCCGAACGCGGCACTGTAGATCAGGCCGAGCTGACGCTCCTGCACTTCGTTTACGGGGCCACTGCGGGCGCGCTGCAGCGTCTCTGCCAGGAAGAGGATCGAGGTCAACGGCGAGCGGATATCATGGGCGACTTCCACCACCAGCTCCAGGCCGTCGGGTCCCGACAGCCGGTCGGACAGGTGCTGGGCCCAGTCGGGCTCCAGTGCCTCACCCACCCGCTCCATCATGTCCAGCAGCCCCAGCAGCTGCGTCGAATCGGGAGGAGGCGAAAGGGCCAGGGCCTCACGAATGAATTCAGTGCGAACCAGCCGAAGGAGGCGCCGGGACAGCTGTGTGCGGGAGAGGGACGCGGTATCCAGCTCGGTGGCAGAGCCACCCTGGCGCAGCACTCCGGCCAGAGCGTCGAGCTGCCGTGCCGCTTCCTCCGGCGAGGAGGCGTGCTCCACCACCCGCTCCCACTCGCTGCCCACCCGCTCCACCGCGCGCTGCAGCGCCTTCCACAGCCCGGAGACCACGACGTCGCCCTGTGGCCGGGATCCGTCGCTGGTCACGTCTGTGCTGCCGGAGGCGGGCGCCGGGACAGCTCGACGCCGTTCGCCGCTGGTGGGATGGGCGATATCCACGCTCACTCGTCTGCCATGGTCTCGGAACGCTGGAAGTCGTGCTTGTCCATCAGCCGGTAGAGGGTGGTACGATCGATACTTGCAAGCCGGGCAGCCTTGGACATGTTGCCACCGGCACGATTCACCAGACGGGCAAGATACTCCCGCTCGAATTGCGCGATCACCTTTTCCTTGGCCGGATGGTAGGCCTCGTTCAGGAGCGCCGAGGGCGCGCTGACGGACTCGGTGGTGGCGTCGCCGGCGTCATCGTAGATCGGGATCTCGTCGGGCTGGATGACCTGGTCGGGCTCGGCCAGCACCGCCACATGCTCAATGACGTTCTGGAGCTCCCGAACGTTGCCGCGCCACGGACGGGAGCGCAGGAAGGCAATGCTCTCATCACTCAGCCGGGGCATCCGGTCGCCCATCTGGCGATGCCGCTGCCAGAAGACCGTGAGGAAGTGGTTGGCCAGCAGGGGAATGTCCTCCAGCCGACGGCGGAGCGGAGGCAGCTTGATGGGCACAACCCGCAGCCGGTAGAAGAGGTCGCTGCGCAGGATGCCCTGGTCCACCGCTTCCTGTGGATCGCGGTTGGTGGCGGAGATGAACCGCACGTCCACCACGGCGTCCTGCGTTTCCGAGCCCACACGACGCACCACACCGTCCTGGATGACGCGCAGCAGCTTGGCCTGGAGCGGCAGCGTCATCTCGGTCAGCTCGTCGAGGAACAAAGTGCCACCGTTGGCGGTCTCGAGCAGGCCGGGCTTATCGCGGTCGGCACCGGTGAAAGCGCCCTTCCGATGGCCGAACATTTCACTCTCGAGCAGGGGCTCGGGCAGGGCGGCGCAGTTGATGGGCACGAGTGGCCGGCTGGCCCGGCGGCTGTTCTGGTGGATGAACTGGGCAATGACTTCCTTGCCCGTCCCGCTCTCCCCGCTGATGAAGACCGAGGCGTCGGTGGCGGCCACCTTGCGCGCCAGTTCGACCGCCTTCCGGAAGGACGGCGAGATGCCGATGAGGGCGATCTTGTCGCTGTGGCCGTGCTGCTTTTGCAGCTGGAGCCGGAGGTCCTGCGCCTCTCGCCCCACCATCACCGCGTGGGAAGCCCGGCCGATCAGGACCTGGAGATGGGTGGCGGAGAAAGGCTTGGGCAGGTAGTCCCACGCGCCGGCACGGAGCGCCTCGATGCTGCTGGTGACGCTGGGATTGCCGGTCATGACCACCACGATCGTGTCCCGGTGCGCCTCCATGGCCGCCCGCAGGATTTCGAGGCCCGACACCTGGGACATGTACAGGTCCACGAGGATAATGTCGAACTTCCGCCGACGGAC